>JALUDS010000034.1:0-16163 GCA_027043945.1 Acidilobaceae archaeon | reverse complement strand
GATTCGATGATAATGGATCAGGCTTCTAAGCTTATATTCACGAGTGGTGCTAGGATTACTGGTGAGTATGATTCGAGGACTAGGTGGAAGGAGCTAGACTATAATGAAATAGTTGTATTACTGAGAAGACTGGTTGGTGCTGGGATTCTGAAATGGTTGAGGAGGCCTCCTGAGTGGTGGTATAGGGAGGTTGAGGTACCTGTTTAGATCCTTAGATCTGTGAGAATGTTTTTGTTGGTGCTGATTCTTTTGGTACGTATACTGGTGATCTTCTGTTTGAGCTGAATTTTACGAGTACTCCTTCTTCTTCGAGTGCTCTTAGGAGTTTTCTCGCGGTACTTAGGCTTATATTGTATTTTTGGTGTACCTTGAAGGGTGTTAGATATTTTTCTCGCTTTATGTCTCTTTTCGCTCTCTCTACGAGCTCTTTTGGCAGACTTACATCGTATTCTGCTTGCTGGACTATGCTTCTACCCTTGGACTGTTTGCCTGTGTCTTTCTTCTTCTTTTTTGCCATCCCATGTGTCACCGCTGTATGGATTGTCTATTCTGGGTTTTTAACTCTACTTGTAATGATTGTTTCTGGGGATGACAGGCTATGGGTCTTACCGTGCTGGTTGTCGGTGCTATGGGAGAGGATAGTGGGAAGACTGTTGTTGCGGCTAGCCTAGTGTCTGCTCTGAGAGCAGGAGGATATAGGACGGCTGGGTTTAAACCTTATGCAGCGGGAAGGCTCTGGGGTAGTCCTGGTATTTATCGCGAGACTGTTTCTAGGCGCCTCGTTGTTGGAATGGATGCCTTGATGCTTTGGGAGAGTATGGATCAGGAGCTCTCCTTGGAGCATGTTAATCCTGGAGCACTAGTTTTGGGAGAGTTTGATGTCGCTAGGAATAGATGGCGTGGTCCCGCTCTTATGGGCGTAGACGAGATGTCTAGGCTTGGAGCCCTGGGGAGAATCTCCAGCTGTCAAGGGAGCCGTGTCGAGACTCTCCACTTTATCAATATAGAGGCCTTGAAGCGTTTGCCGAGCGGGTTAGAGGAAGCATTTACAGACATGGCGGTGGCTGTTAAGCCATATCCTTTGAAGGTAGGAGACGAGTTTGTTTCCCGATTTGTAAGGGGAGAGTATGAGGATCAGATACTCTCCTGCTATGGTAGATTATTAGAGAGCTATGAGATCGTCGTGGTAGAGTCAAATCATGACGTTGCTGTTCCTCTGAGGAAAGGATTATATCCGGGCTTGGTTGTAGCTGTGGCCCCTGGACGCCTTGGTGTTGTTGATGGCGATAGATATGTGAAGGCTCTTGGGTTGCTGGGTGGATCAGGTGTTGTGCCTAATGCGTCCGAGGTAGTGTCTTTGGCTGGTACAGTGTTTGACCTTGGTCTCCCCTATTTGGAGGATCCTTATCGGGGATACGGTATTGGTATTCTGTCGCCTGTTATTGAGCAGATAGCTAAATTGCTGAGACAATAGGGTCTTGTGTCCTGAGGATGCTCCAATATTTATGGTCTCTCCTGGTCTCTGTTATTATCTGGGCTAAGCCCAAGGGGATAGTCCGGAGAGAGCCCTCTCCCCAGGCAAGCAAATGGGGCCGGAGGACTCTCGCTCCGCCGGAGGGAATGAGGATAGTTGTGCCCGGAACGAGGACCTGTGTGCCTATGAGATCCTCTGGGGTAACCGGAGACCCGGTGAAGGGCGGGGAGAATCACTCCGGTCCCTCTTGGCTGGGGAAGGGCTCCCGGAGAGGTTTATGTGGTGTTGCTCACTATAGGGGGTGTTAACCGGGGAGTTAACACCCATATCATACTATTCAAAAGCTCTCCGATTACATTGGAGGCTTAGCCTGGGACTGCTTGTTTATAATTGGTTTCGCCCAGGTATATGTGAATAACCATGCTAAGAGTATGAGGCCTGTTATCCAGTTGCTCAGAGCCATACCTGTCCATAGACCCTTATCTCCCATCTCCAGCATATAGGCGAGATAGTATGAGAGGGGGACCCGCAGTAGCCATAGTCTTGCTGCGCTAATGATTGACACTAGTAGCGTGTGCCCGCTGCTTCTCGCAATTGCTCCTGCAAATATCGTTAAGTCGAATCCGAGCACGCTTGGACCAAATATCAGTAGCATCCTACTAGCAGCCTCGAATACTTCTGGATCCTCTGTGAATACTCCAATGAAGTGGTTCCTGGCGAACACTAGGAAGACGACATAAATAGTTACTAGTCCTAGTACGAGTTTGAGCCCTGTCTTGAACGCTTGCTTCGCCCTGTCTATCAGTCCGGCGCCGAGGCTCTGTGCCACTATTATGCTAGTGCTTCTAACAAGCGGGAACACGATTATATGGTCTATGCTAAGCATTACTTGGCCGATACTGTAGGCGGCAACCACCGGGGTTCCCAGGCCATTAACTATTCTTATCATGACTAGGAAGCCAAGAGTGGTTAGGAGCCTTTGCAGCGTGGTAGGAGCGCCGACATAGGCGACAAGCCTATAGATCTCCAGATCGGGTAAGAGGTCTTTTGAATATACTTTGAGACCGTGTCTACCGGTGAAAAGACTATACAATGCGTAGAGACCTGCTATGATATTCGATATTAGTGTCGCAAGGGCCGCGCCTACCACGCCTAGTCCCATGCTGAATATCATTATGGGGTCTAGGATGAAGTTGAGGAGAGTGGTCGCCACGCTGACCTTCATAGGAGTCTTTGTGTCTCCAGCGCTTCCTAGTGCGAAGTTGAATACTAGGTATAGGTATGTGAAGGGTATTCCCGCGAGTGTTATCGCTATATATGAGTCTGCGAGGCTAGCGACGTCGGCGGGCATATCTGTTAGAGAGATGTACATTCCCCTGAGGTAGTAGAATAGTATGCTGCCTGGTACTCCTATTGCTAGGAGGAGTCCGAGGACCTGTCCAACGCTCTTACTGGCTCTTCGATAATCTCCTGCCCCGATATATTGTCCTGTCAGCGCGCTCAGGCTACTTGCCAGTCCGAATCCTAGACTCATCAATACTCCTCGATATGGCCATGATACGGTTGGCGTTCCTAGAGCAGCGCTTCCCAGCTTGGAGAGCCAGAACGTGTCTATGATGCTGTATAGACTTTGGAGGCTTCCAGATATGAATAATGGGATGCTGAGTTCTATGATTAACATTGTTATTCGTGGATGCTCTAGTATCTTTCTACGCCGTTCGCTTACCTGGCGTGCGAGACCGTCTCCGCTCATCTCCTCCTAATACCTCCAATGGTTTAGCGTCTATGGTGCTTGTCTTCGTGCTCTGGCATCGTGTTCGTGTTCCTTGATTCGACGTATGTCTGGCGTATACGGTTAGTGTAATGAAGCAGAAGGGAATATTAAGGCTATAGATATAAACAACGAATATACACTTGTCCTACCAGGAAACCAATAATAACCAACAGCTAGATACACGAGAAACGGTTAACGAGTCGTGGGCACTATGCCATCAATCCTCATAACCGTGGAGAAGATCCTGAACCACTACGCTGAAGAAATAGGAGATACAATACTGGTAGAAGACAAGAAAATCACACGTATAGGACACGGGATCCAATCAAAATACGCCAATATCAAAAAACTCAGGGGAGTAATCATTCCCGGAGTAGTAGACGCACACCTACACCTCACATGGCTCGGACTATACCTCCATGGAGCAGACCTACGCGGAGTCAAAGACGAGAAACAACTAGCAACCCTCCTATCCCGAACAACGGGACCCATAGCCTATGGTAGAGGATGGGACCAAGAAAACATGGACAATAACTATCCCACTAGAAAATACTTAGACATCCTCATTCCCGATAGACCAGCATTCGCCTCAAGAATATGCGGACACGTAGCAGTAGTAAACACAGTAGCCCTCGAACTAACATGGCCATGGGAAAAATATCCGGACCTAGTCGACAAAGAAACCGGATTAGTATGGGAAGACGCCGCAGGATACGTCCTAAAGAAGCTGCTCTCCAGGACTGATCTAACAACATACCTCGAGACAGCGCTCAAGGCCCTCCGCAATAGAGGAGTAACAGGAGTATCCTCGATGTCGTGTCTCCCAGGAGAAGCCTCTGCGCTCAAAAAACTAGATGAAGAAGACAAGCTGAGAGTAAGAGTAGCATGCTACCCCGACTACAACAGGCTCAAAGAGGCACTAGAACAATCCGGTGGACAAGGCAGATACTGGAGGATTACTGGAATAAAGATGTACGCAGACGGCAGCCTGGGAGCACGAACTGCTAGACTAAGGCAACCATACGAGGATAATCCCAGTACTAGAGGAATGCTTATCCTAGACAGCGAGAAAATACAAAGAATAGCGAGAGAAGCCTTAAACAAAGGGCTAAGAGTCGCTACCCATGCTATAGGGGACGAGGCACTATACCACGTTATAGAAGCCTATGACGGCCTAGGATGCTCACAAGAATGCAGAGTCGAGCATGCAAGCCTAGCCGACGACAACAGTATAGAGAAGCTTAGGGCCCTTGGAATAACTGTCGTGGGCCAGCCGAGGTTCAGGATAAGCGACTGGTGGCTGGACAAGCGTCTCGGAGAAGAAAGAGTACATAGGCTAGCATACAGGTACAAGACAATGATAAACAATGGAGTAAAACTAGCACTCAGCACAGACTCGCCAGTGGAGCCATTCGATCCCATTGAAACGATAAAGGCAGCACTAGGAGCATGCCCCAAAACACCTGCCTGCTCCATAAAAGTAGAAAACCTATCTGACAAAGAAATACTCCAAGCATATACTCTGAGTGCGTATCAGGCATCCACTGGAGAAACGCCAAGAGATGACTTGCTACACGCGACTATATGGGATCTAACACTCTCGTCTCACTATCCGTTTTCTAACAAGATAAATAGACTCGACATAGTTGGCCTGGCAGAGGCCATTGGATTATCCTCCAAGTAAAATAAAATGAATGTATCCTAACCAAGCTACTGTTTCGTACGTCATAACACGGAGAATACAATAAGAGTAGTACATAGTAGCTAGCGCCACGAGAACAAATCATAGCCAAGCTCTGCTGGATCCCTGTATTCACCCGCATAAGCTATCTTTCCAGCCTCTATTATTAGAAGATAATCAAATTCTATCTTTAGAGGAATATGGCTTATTACTACTAAGCTTCCTTCTCTTTCTCCCAAGATCTTAGAAACTATGCTCCGTGTTTTACTATCTAGACCGCTGAAAGGCTCGTCTATTACGATTAGTTCCTTATTGGATACGAGTGCTATTAGGAGGCTTGCTTTTCGCAGAGTGCCCTTGCTTAAGTCGCCGAGTCTTTTCTCCATGTAGGGTGTGAGTCCCAGCATTTCGACAACTTCTCTGACCCTAGCGTCTCCGTATATTTCAGACAGCATGGATACTAGGGATGAGAGACGTAACCCTCCTGGTAGGGGATTACCGTCTGGAACATATGTGGTCATCTCGTAGAGACGATTCATTTCTTTTAATGGGTTCAGTCCCAGGATTCTTATCTTGCCTCTCTTGGGTCTTAGTAGACCTAGGACTGCTTTGATGAATGTTGTCTTGCCGCTTGCATTTGGCCCTATGACTAGTACTCTCCCACGTGGAACCGTGAGCTTTTCTACCTGTAATGCAATGTTTTTCCCGTACTTTACGAGGAGATCCTCGACCTCTACGAGTACGGATCCTTGCCCAGAATTCTCCCGATTATTTTTCATTGACGTTCGCCTCTACATAGACGTAGACCTGGTCTGGATTAATCCTACACATTGTTGTATTGACGACTACTTTTACATGGGATATTATCAGGGCGTTTTGCCTGTACAGTGTTATCGAAGCATTTAAACTATTCTGACTTATACTACTATCGCCGACGCTCACTGTTAGCTCGAAAGGCGAGGTTCCATTGCTACATAGTAGGTTATCGAATGATTCTATTCCTATATTAACAGTTGTATTACCCGGCTTCAGGACGCCGGCTACAACCCATTCATATATTAGCGGGGATCCTGATTGCCGGGCCAGACCATACATTATTTGCATTCCATCGAGCTGGTAGTATCCCACGAATCGGCCGGGTAGCCCTGCTCCGTCGAGCACGAGAGCATATCCTATCAACAGTACCCCGATATAGACTAGTATGACAGCTATAGCGAACGTCGACGCCTTCATATCCTGAGCCACCTCCTCCACAACAACGTATACAGTACTATGATGCCGGCGGCAGTGAATAGGATTGAGGCAATAAGTAAGAGACCTGGATCTGGGACAAGTCTATCTATTCCTAGACTAGCCAGTAAGATATACATAGCTCCTATCTCTAGTCTACCGCTGGTTACGGTAATCGTATAGAACCATACCCCAAGAGCAACACCATATAATAGCACGCCAGCCACATACTCTGTCATCATCTCATATGATATGTAATTAAAGAATACGTCGCCCACTCCTAGTGCCAGGATATAAAACGACAAGCTCTGGCCAGCCACAACCAATACAACTGGCAAAAGACCAGCCCAGTAGAATACCAGAGGGGACTTATTCAGGATCCCTGCTGCAGATATTATGGAGGCCCTTACCCTTCTTATCAGGGGATAGAGTACGGAGAGCTGAGACACAGCCCATACAATCCATATTTGGAGCTTATACTTGTATATCATTGAAGGATACGTTGTCCCTGCAGCCATATATATCATTTCCTCGCTGGGCTGTGTCGGCGGATTAATGTAACCCGGCACATACGGTTTAACTCCACCGAACGGAGAAATAGGCGTAGCATAGAGTGCTGCCTCATAAGCTGATCTATGAAAGATTAGCAAAACAGCGGATACCCCGACAACTAGGCCGAGCACCACAGCTAATACTTCAGCTAACGAGGGGTCGGATAGGGAGAAAGAATAAAACCTAGCCAGAACCCGTAACTTACGCGACGCCACCAGGCTTACCCCTGCCTATAACCATTATTAGACTCGCTACAACTACTAGGATTACTCCGATTATTATGAGCGTCTTGGGATCCCAGTTCCTGGTGTCCTCTACAATACTATTTTCTCCTTCCTTGCCTGAAACACTGTTAGATGTCTGATCTATAGTATCCACCAAGCCGCTAGGAGTCTCTGTGACGGCCCCACTACTTGTGTTACTCATGGCAGAAAGCCCTATGTATTCTAGTGACTTATTGTCTCCTAACTGAAGAGCTGTCGCATATACTGCCAATGTTAGATTATTAATGAACATCGAGAGTTCTACTTCTGGATCCTTACCCATAGATATGATCCTATACCATGTTATCTTATAATCGAACAAGGTCTTACTCAACAAATTCTCCAATATCTGAGCCCTATTCCTCACGTTGGTAATATTATAGACGGAGAATTTCTCTGCCAGACGAGTATCAATTGCTATAATAAGCTTCGAGTACTGTAGCCTAGTGAAGTTAGCTATTCGAGGATCATCCAATGTAGTATTATATAGTATTAGCCCCGGATTATTCTCGGAAGGCTTCAATATCTCGAGCATGGCTTTTACGACGCTAACATTATAGTTTTCCTTGAAGGGTTCAGCCGGTATTGGCAACGTGGCAGGTAATAGATACAGAGGAGTATTAAGGATATAGACTGGCATTCCTCCCCAGAAATTTCCACTTATATCATGTTCGCGGAAAATCCTCACGAATCCATTATATTCTCTTACTATCTGCTCAAGGCCATATGTGGAATCATTCTGTAGATAGTCCATAACAGCCCCTTTGATACTAGACATTGCGCCAGCAGGTATGTATGCGTTTACTATATAGCTTGTGTAATTAGGAATCGTATACCTAACTACATAGTTTGTTGATTCGCTTCCTCGAAACATGTCTAGCGTGTAGTTATAGCCAAGATAATTTAGTTTAAGATACCTATTCTTCCATTCACCGGGTAAGGGACCATATACTAGGCTGTCTATAAATTGATTAACCTTATCCGAGTCATTGTTCTCTATAAATGTCCGTACTTTGGCCATAATAGTGTCTAACTCTTGAGGGTGATCTATATAGTATTGCGCAGCCTCCCTATAACTAGTATAAAGGTCTCTCAACAACTTAGACACGTTGAGCCCTGGGGTTGCCAAGGGCATATAGCCGACGGGTATCCATTCGTTTCCATCCCAGTAGCTCGCCTGCCAAGTTCTGGTATCTACAAGGAACCTCATTTCAACGCTGGGAAGAACCTTATACTTCAACCCTAAAAACTGTATCGTGGGAAGTATAATCTCCTTTAGCTCCATGTCGAGCCCTATGTATGTCTCATTGACATACCTATACAACACAGTAACATTTCTGGCATCCATCATGAGCGGTATACTCGTAGAGAGGTTTACGACTGGGGGAGTGGCGACTCTTATGTACACACGTATAATTTTATTTTCAACAGATATTTTCTTACTTATGTTTAGGACTTCCAGCTCATTACTACAGCCATGATATATGTCAACAACTATTGTTATCCTGTAACGTGTACCATTATAATCTGTCTCAAACCCATTTACGGTCTGCAGGTTCGGCGTTTCCGACGAATAATTACAATCCTCCCGCACAAAGTCACGAGCAGGAACCAGGGGGACTACGTTATCGGAAGTGGCCAGGACTATTGAACCGCTGCTACGCGATCCCCCATATACTATAAGATTATATTTTTCATCTTCCGCCGGAGCCATTGAATATGTAACTACACCATTAACTATAATAGATATAATTAAAGAAAAAACAAACACTGTCTTTGCGATGCTCCTTAAATACATATTTTTCACCCGAACACTAGGATGTCAGTAGTGTTTCCAGCGTTAAACTCCTCGTATGCGAGTGTTGGCGATATGTAGAGAATATCGGTATAATATATAAATGAATCAGTAGCATTAAGTTGTAAGGTCTCAGTTCCTTGAATAGGTTCTGTTCCATACAAGGGTGTTGGTACACCTGGTCTTTGTACACATGTGTATTCGTGATATATTTCGGCTTTTGCTTGATAGGCTACGTCTATCCTATATGTTGGGATAGTAAAGTTTACTGTGTATATATACTGGGAACTCTCAGTTCTAGTATAGCTGATACTAGTACTTACACCCAGTTCTGCTTCCACGAGATTTATACCTGCGTTTACAAAGTCTAGTAGTTTAAGTTCGGCGGATATTCCGGCTCTCAAAGCAGCCCACGCCTCCACTTTTGCTTGATATTCGTCTTCAACGCTGAGAATTACTTGTTCACTGTATGTTTTATATGCTTCCGAATATGCTACTCTAAAGTAAAGGTTGCCGTTGCTTAATTTGTAGTCGTTAATACAGTAGAAGGGGCCTGCACTACTTTCGGTGTGTCCTCCGCGGAATATTGCCACATAACCCAGTAGTGAAGGTCTTTTAGCGATTACATATCCATCGTTAATATTATTATTATAGATTTTATAGATTTCTAGCATTGCCGGTATGAAGGCGGATGAAACAGCACGTTGATCCCAGTTTACTTCCACGTTATATGTAGCATTAAATACAATGCCTGTATGGTAGTAGGGTGTGACTCCTGATACTTGGAATGTATAAATGGGTGACGAGACGGTTTTAATTGTACTGTTCATAATGGTTTTTTCAGTGTCTTGGAAAACCTCTGTTGCGCTTGCAGAATAGGCCACTAGAACGCTTGCAAGGACAAGTACTAGAATAGGAATTGCCCATAGCTTCTCAAAGACTGCTATTGCCATTTCACCTTCGGAATCACATTTGTCGGTCTATCACTTGAAAGCGATGGCGAATTTACCTTTTCTGGGATTGTTTCAATTCTCCCCTTTTGTAAAAGTTTTTAAGTATCTGTTATCCCAATGTCTGGAATCTTTGGTTGCTTTTGGGCGGGCTTGGACACGTATAGTTCGTCTCTGAAGATATATGCTAGTGTTGTTAGTGCTATTGTGTAGAGTAGTGCTGTTAGTCTTAGTGGGAGCTCTAGGTTTATGTCTAGGAGGTATCCTCCTACTGCTCTTCCTCCCCCCGCGGGTATAGTCCATGAGAGGCTTAGGAATGCGCTTGCTAGTCCTCGTTTCTCGTCGGGGACTAGTTTCATTACGAAGGCGTTGAATATTGGGTTTGCCACGTTCATTAGTATGCTCCTTACTAGGTAGAGTCCTGCTGCTATGATGAAGTTATTTGTTAGAGTCATTCCTACTAGGAGGGGTATGCTGCTAGCTGATACTATTAGGTATACCCGTAGTACTCCGCCGTATTTGTCTGCGAGGCGTGGCATGTGTAGCATTAGGTACGCCATTACGAGTTGTTGTAGTCCTAGTACGCTTCCTAGCTCTTGGCTGGTGACTCCGTATTTGGATACGAAGTAGTAGTCTATGTTGTGTATGCTCATGGCTGCTCCGAATCCTATTAGGATGTTTACCATGGCGATGTAGTAGAATCTTCTCGGTAGCCCCCGGATACTTATTTTGGTCTTGCCTTGTTCTTTTACTCCTCTTTCCTTGATTGAAAGTGCGAGTGGCACTAGGAGGAGAGGAATCACTCCAGCAAAGATTATTGAGAGCCGGTACAGCTCTGCCAGCTCTATACCCTGAGTCTTGCTTATGTACACTGGTACCCATCCTATAAAGCTACCCAGTGCTCCTCCAAATGTTGACGCTGCCATAACGTAGCTGAAGGTATAGTGTAGTACTTCGTCCTTTCCTATCCTTGCTAGGAGAGCTTGTTCACTTGTGAATATGAATCCGTTGGCTATTCCTGACAGGAAGAATCCTACTGCTACCAGCATCATGTCCCCAGTCGATACCAGGTAGAGTCCTAAGCTGAGGATTACTAGGCCAACCGCTACTACTTTACGCGCCCCTATCTTATCGCTTAGGACTCCTCCTACAAGAGTGAATAATCCTCCTGATAATACCGCGGTGCTCCCGACTAGGCCGTACTGGGTGCCTGAGTATCCGAGGAGTCTGAGGTATGGGGCGAGAATGCTCCATATTAGGCCTTGTGAGACTCCTAGCAGTAGGCCTAGTATGATTACCTTCTTCATGGTTGCTCGATATGTTGAGTCTTGGTCCACTGCTTCCTTCCCTCGCCTGATACCAGTGTATCGTTAGCCGTTCTTTGACATAGTCTGCTCGGGCCGGAGCCTCATGGATCGTTTACTTTTTGTATATTTTCCTGCGTGTCATGGACTGTGCTACGCGGTATTAAATTATGCAGCATGTAGATATATCAGTAACCATACATACGCCGGGAGTAATATTGAAAACCCGCCTAATAATGCAACAATAAACAGTGTAGATCCATGCCAACAAACAAGCTTAGGACGCTAGGAAGAATACTCATAATATTATGGATCCTATTCGAAATAACCATGGCTATAAAACTAAGAAACGATCTAGTAAAGCTAGACACACTCACACTAGCCTTCAAACTCCTATTCCTCATAACACTACTCTATTACCTAGGCAAGCCACTGGACGAGCTAACAGAGACAATAGCACTAGTTGCCCCAGCACTAGCCCTACTGGTAAGAATCCCGTCCACACACCTATCCTACACATTCTTCCCCTCGACAACCGTCCTCATAGGATTCCTAGCATCCATAGCCATCCTCCTACGAGGCAACATAAGAACAGGAGCCTCATTGGCATCAGTAAACATGCTCGTATTAGTGACAACAATCTATGGGCTAATCCGTTATGGCTACTTCTACTCCTCTCCATGCAATACGACCATAATAGACACGATCACGTCGCTAGTAGTAGCGGTCTCAACAACAGCCTTAGCATATAGTTGGAGGAGACACCTTGTTCCCTATACATTGTCACCATTACTCTTACTCGTATTATGTAAGGGTCTATTCTATATAGGACTAGTTTAGGACTTGTAACCATCTATACGTGCAAAGGTGATAGCAGGTAATGAATGATAAATGGAGAATAGTGATCGTCAATGAGAAGGCCACATCTCAGATAAGGAGGGTACTGAGCGAACTCCAAAATTTGGGATACAATGCTTTGTTCTCACAATCGCCTATCTGTAAAGATGAATATCTCAATATCATACGTCCTGGGTCAAGGGAGAAGTATCAAGTAGAGGAATGCGTCCTTGTAGACTGGATACCCCACATACAGCTCGTACCGGATCTAGTAGCGTCGGGTGTGGTTTTCAGCGATGATGGGCCTAGGGCGATGGCACTATATCTACTGGAGAAACTAGATGTTATTCATAAAAAGAAGAAACCATATGGAGGTCTACCATTATCACTTAGGCCTCCTCCCTTCACTATAATTGCCGAAGTATACTACAGAGGATATGAATGGACCCTAGAGAAAGCATACACTTTCTTGTCAACGGGGGCAGACGCAGTATCCATCGGTATAATCCCCGGCCTTGAACCGAGTCAAAATATTCTACTTAGACTAGTGGAGGAGCTGTCAAAGGATACTAGCGTTTGTATTGATACGGTAAGCTACCAGATTATGGCGTCTGCGATAGAGAAAGGAGCAGTCTGTGGCCTCAGCTTAACACATACAACTATGCATAATTTGCCCGTTAGGTTGCGTGACAAGGCCGCCTACGTGTTTATCCCCGAGACCAGGAAAGTAGTAAGCGAACTAGTACATGTCTACGAGGAAGCATTTCGAGCAGGATACTCCTATCCTATTATTGATCCTATACTTTATCCTCCTATACGGCCGGGAGTATTGGAAAGGTTCCTATATGCACGGGAGTTGGCTTCTTCGATTAGTGCCCCATTCATGCTTGGTATAAACAATGTGTATGAGCTTGTTGATGCTGATACTCCCGGGGTCATAACTCTTCTTTTATCTCTTGCAGGAGAAGCGGGTGTTAGCGTTATCTTGGTAAGTGAGGAGTCTCCGAAGGCTCGTGGTGCTGTGTTGGAGACTAGGCTGGCGGCTTCTCTAGTAGAGTTGTCCCTGTATTATGGTACTCCTCCGAAGGATTACCCTGTTAGACTCTTATTTGTGAAGTCTAAGAGGTGACCCAGTACAGGAATCCTATCAATGAGCGATATATACCGTCCAAGACCACATGTATTGTAATGCCCGACGCAGAGAGGACCAGCGGAGGAGACGCCGATAAGGGCGAGGACAAAGAATATGAGCAACGATGAAATAGACAGTGCGGGATACGCGATAGAAGGCGTCGATCTTTGGAAGACATTCTATACGAGTAGCGGTGGTATAAAGAGAAAGAGGATAAAGGTAGAGGCGCTTAGAGGCCTCACGGTACGTGTGCCTAGAGGAGTAATATATGGGTTGCTCGGCCCCAATGGCGCTGGTAAAACAACGTTTGTTAAGATAATCACGACTCTCTTATTACCCGATAAGGGAGATGCAAGAGTACTTGGATATGATGTACTCAGAGAAGCGCCGACCGTAAGGAAAAATATTGGCGTAATGCTATCGGTCGAGAGAGGATTCTTCTGGAAGCTCTCCGGCTACGAGAACCTACTATACTTCGCCATGATCTATGGGATGCCTCGACGAGAAGCCGAGGAGAGAGTAGACGAGCTACTAAAACTTGTTGGGCTAAAGGAACTGGGAGGCGACGAGAAGCACTTTGAAGACATGAGTCTCGGGATGCGGGCCAGACTAGGCCTCGCGAGAGCCCTGCTCAAGGACCCACCAGTACTAATACTAGACGAACCGACACTCGGCCTGGACCCGACCAGTGCACGTAGACTTAGAAACCTCCTCACAGATCTAGCGAGAAGACAGGGCAAGACAATTCTCCTAACGACCCACAACATGTATGAGGCCGAGGAAATATGCGATATCGTAGGAATAATCAGAAAAGGGAAACTAGTAGCCGAGGGATCCCCTAGCCAGCTTAAGAGAATGGTCTCGGAGTATTACAGCGTGCGTGTAACAGGCAGAGGTACACGAGAAGTATTCGAAGAAGCGGGCAGATACATTGTTAACAAATACAGTGGTTCAAGGTACAAGGTCGTAGCCAGAGAAAACGAGAGATTATCTCTTATAGTTCTCTCCCCAGTAGGCTCTGAGGAACAAATCCTCGCGGAGACCGTGCAGAGACTCGTAGATAGAGGAGCAAGGATCACAGATGCCAGAATCATTGAACCAACACTAGAAGACGTATTCATCAAGATATCTGGTGAGGAGCCTTGAGCCTCCGGCTCTATATGAGCATGCTACAGGCAGAGCTCTATAGTAGGATAGCCTGGTATAGGAGGAATAGGAGCCTGCTTGTTGCCGAGCTCCTCTGGCCCTATGCGACCATAATGGTGTTGCTAGGCCTAGGCCTGGGATTTGGAGATATCGAGAGGTACCAGGAGACTATGGGTATCGCGAACGTAATCCTTTATCTACTGGCGGCGAGCGCTACAATAACCGTTAGCCTCGGGGTATTGGACAATGCTGCAAGCATAGGATTATGGCATAGATGGCTCGGCACGCTCCCATATATTATGCTTAGTCCCGCTAGCCTCGTAGCATACTCTACGCTGGCAGGTATAGCGGCGGCCTTAACCACTACCGTGACCCAGATACTAAGCATTTCCCCAGTAGTCGTAGCATTGGGAGGTCTCCAGTCCCTAGGCGTATTATTAGTATTGGCTTCAGTCCTCTTGATAGGTATGCTTCCCCTCACGATGCTCGGAACGTTTACCGCCATGACAGCTCTTGTAGCCAAGCAGGAGGGGAACTTGTTATCATTCATAGTGCCACTGATAATTATGGTGTCTGGGGTATTCTATCCAGTAGAGATACTTCCCAGATCACTGGAGGTTCTGAGCAGAGTAGTCCCCCTGACCTACGTCGTGGAGGCGGCGAAGCTAACCGTTAACTTGTCTAGCGAGCCGTGGAGAGGGCTAATAATAGCCACGTATAGTTTGTCCGCGATGATAGTGGCCTATAACTTGATCGGCTACGTGGCTAGCAGGCTCGGTGAGAAGAAGGTTAGAGAAAGAGGGTACTAGCCTTGCCTGGGAGTGGGAGGGTAGAGGA
Source organism: Acidilobaceae archaeon (assembly GCA_027043945.1). GTDB lineage: Archaea > Thermoproteota > Thermoprotei_A > Sulfolobales > Acidilobaceae > S143-63. The sequence goes on along the minus strand of JALUDS010000034.1, from coordinate 1,188 downwards.
TATCTATACTATGCTGTGGCTCCATGTAAAGAGGACAGAGCGGTATATTTGGGACCTGATAGCCTGGGGTATAACTGATTTCCTATGGTTAACAATATACTTGCTAGGCGCACTTGTTTTCATGAATCCTGCAGAGTACCCGTTACTCCTTCCACAGGTCTTCTGGGCTATGATAGCTTGGGGCCTTATCTCTGGGCCTGTATGGACGATTGGGAATTGGATGAGGTTCTATATCAATATGGGTATCTACGAGGAGCACGAGCTTGCAGGAGTAGACCATAACCTGTTCCTCAGCCTCCGGGCGATTCCCACTGTAGTAGAGTCGCTCGTAATAGGAGTAGTCGCCGCACTATTCCTAACATACATAACCGGGTACCCAGCTCTTAGGGCAGATATCCCATTGCTGCTTGCTGCTTCACTAACAGCGATCCTCCTAATAGCAGTACTCTATGGCCTAATCCTCGCATACTTGAGCCTGTATACGAGTGTCCCTGCACCGCTACTAGATCTTGTGAGCTTCCTATTGTTCATCGTAGGAGGAGTAGCGGTCCCCATAAATAGACTGCCCGGCGTGTTACAGCCCATAGCCATAGTTATACCTTATAGTCATCCCTCTGAGATCATGAGGTATGCTGTTAACAGAGCGGAACCATACCTAGGACTAGCTGGAGAGACAATTGTAACACTAGTATACATTAGTATACTCTTGTCCACAGTACATGTACTATCGAGAAAAGCAAGAAGAAAAGCGAGGCTACACGGGGTTAAGGGTATAGGCAGGACTTAGACCCATAGGGAAACAAGGAGTAAGGCTCCAAATACTAATTTTAACATCTAGTATTAGCGTTCTAGGCTATAGGCCGCTATAATTATACCTTCCATTAACTTAAGATTATCAAGATAGTTATCACATGTTAGCTTAACCCTTACTCCGTCGATCCTCTCTACACAAGGATACAGCTCTGCTATATCTGCATGCCATGGCCTCTTAAGCTCCAATAATATCTCTGGATTCTCCGGTTTCACAGGCTCTGCCTTGCCCTCCTCATATATCTCTATGGCTTTCTCAACTGCTTTCTTTAACCTATACTCTACTTGTGGCCAGCCAATACTCCTGTCTGCTAGGGTTGATACATGCTTTTTGAGTGCTAAGAATGCAGCCCAGGGAGTGTGCTTCTTCACACATGG
>JALUDS010000033.1:0-4925 GCA_027043945.1 Acidilobaceae archaeon | reverse complement strand
GGTGGACCTGTTGAATGGGAAGAAGAAGCCTCCGCATTCTTAGACAGGAAAGGTCGTTTGCTTGTTGCTAGCAGTATTCAGTGGACTACAGGTTACAAAGCAGACCTCGGAGACATACTAAAGAGTAAAAGAGATGATTCATATATAATACTAGATGCTGCCCAGCATTTCGGACAATCCTCTGTACCGGTCTATATAAGACATGCTGACGCCGCCTGCGGAACTAGTATTAAATGGCTCTTAATGCCTGTTGCATCGTTGGGAATAGCCTACATAAATGATAGACTTATCGAAGAAGTCGCGCCAGTGGTCTATGGGCTAAGTAACCTCGTGATCGATAACATTGAAAAATACTATATTGATCCCGGCAAGAATCCGTTAAAGAATAATCTCATCCTTAAGAGAGACGCCACTAGATTCCTGCCTGTTGGAAAGCCAAGTATACATGCGATGGAACTCTTCCTCGAATCCCTCAATTATCTAGTGTCAATTAGTCCCATGGCCGTCGAAGACCATATTATGGGCCTGAGAAAAATCCTAGTTGAAATGCTTGAGGACATGAATCTTAGAGAGCACTTAGAAGGCTATAGTTATAGATCAAAATCTGGTATAATACTTGTCGAAACAGGCCTCAAGACCCTGAAAGAAGTAGAGCTTGTAAAAAGACTAATGAGCAGAGGCATAGCTGTCTCTGCGAGAGGACAATCAGGAATTCACGGAATTAGGGTATCAATTCACTTGTATAATAATGAAAAGGATCTTTACAAGTTCGTCGACGAGCTTAAGACCTTCTTAAGATCATCCTTATAGAACATGAGGGATCACATGTGCTCCAGGAACCCGTTATAGTAAGCGTTCTCCAGACTAGGGCTTCTAGTAATGTATCAGACAACATGAGGAGACTTAATCTTCTAGTTAAGAAGACCGCGGGCGATATTCTAGTAATGCCCGAATATGCTATGATTGACCCAACAAACCTTAGCGCTGAAGTGCTCTATAAGGCTTCATATGAATGGAGTGAAAAATGGCTGGGTAACCTAAAGAAACTGGCTCAGGAATATGATTCATGTATAATCGGTACACTGTTTGAGCCGTCCAGTGAAAAGCCCCGAGTATATAATACGGCGGTCGTAATTGATAGGTCTGGCGAAATCGTTGCATCCTACAGTAAGACGCATTTATTCGATATCCTAGGTTTCCGGGAGAGCGACAAGATAGCTAGAGGCGAAAAATTATTTGAGCCAGTAGATGTCTGTGGCGCGAGAATCGGTTTAGCTATATGCTTCGAGATAAGGTATCCCGAGCTATTTAGGTTACAGGCGGAGAAAGGGGTAGACGTATTCTTCGTTCCGAGCGCATGGTATACTGGGCATGGAAAAGAGGAGGCATACCGGGTTCTTGCACAGGCCCGTGCGCATGAGAACGTTTCATACGTTGTCGGAGCAGTACTATATGGAGAATACTTTACCGGTAGGAGCTTAATAGTCGATCCGCGGGGCGTCGTTGTTGCTGAGGCCGGATTTGGAGAACGCGTGGTTGAGGCAGTATTAGAGCCAGAGATATTAGCCGAGGCTAGAAGACTTATGCCATTATTGGATTTGCGTAGGAAGGATCTTTATAGGTTGGAGAAACTATAGAGGAAAATAAGAGTTAATGAAAATAATGTTTTTCTATTAAGGGAAAAACTAGGTTTATTCCAATTGTTTATTATTGGAGTTACCCTTGTACTGGTACTATCTCGTAGGTAAGGTATCCTTCGGGCTCTCTCTTTACTATCTCGATCTTTACTTTTTGCCCTACCTTGAGCTTGCTTGGATCCGTCTCGCGTACCCATGCTAGTATCTGGACGCCGTTTGTGAGCTTTGCTATTCCTACTGTATAGTCGTTGTAATGGCCGAAGCTGTAGGGCTTTACGTAGATCACTGTCCATGTTACTAGTTCTCCTTCTTTTGGTAGCTCTACCCATTCTACTTCGTCTTCTGGATCGTCGGGGCAGTCTACCTGTGGCGGGAACAGTATTTTACCGCTCTTCTTGCACTTGGTGGCTAGTAGTTTTCCTTCTGAGAGTGCCTCGAAGAATTTCCTTATCTTCTCGACGCTTATCACGAATCTTAGTTTTATTTCTCTCTGGTCCCACCAGAGTGCTACTCCTGTCTTTTGGTCTAATAGTACTGGTACTCCGATGCTCTGCTTCATCATGTTTGCGAACTGGTCCATCTGGGCTAGGAATGCGTCCGCCTGCTCTCTCTGGTTGCTCATTCATACACCACCTCCTACCACGGCTTCTATGCTCTTGGCTTGCTCAAAGAATAGATCGTTACATATGCATAGTGGCCTGTTCCTCCGATGTTGTGTGCTAGTGCTCTGCCGTTCTTGATGTCTGCTTGTCTTCCTTTCTCGACTTTTCCTAGGAGCTGGTTAGCTAGCTCTACCGCCATGCTTACTCCTGTCGCGGCTAGTGGATGTCCTTTTGCTTTGAGTCCTCCGCTTAGGTTTACTGGTATTAGTCCACCGATGTAGGTTTGTTCGTCTCTTATTAGCTTGTATCCTTCTCCTCTCTTTGCGAATCCTAGGTCCTCGTATGCTAGAATTTCTGCTATCGTGAAGCAGTCGTGTACCTCTGCTACATCGAGGTACTTTGCTGGGTTCTCAGGGTCGATGCCTGCCTTCTTGTATGCCATCTTTGCTGCTAGAGTTGCTGCGTTTAGGCTTGTGAACTGATCTCTCTTGCTTAGGTTACTTGTTCCTACCGAGACTCCTATTGACTCTATCCATACGGGGCTATCTGTCAGTTTCTGTGCTACCTCTTCGCTTGCTAGGACTACTGCTGCGGCTCCGTCCGTTATGGGGCTGCAGTCGAATAGTTTGAGTGGCCATGCGATGTATCTCGACTTCATGCATTGTTCTAGCGTTATGGCTCTGGGGAACTGGGCCTTGGGGTTCATACTGGCATAGTAATGGTTCTTTACTGCTACTCTACAGAGGTCTTCCTCTGTTGCTCCATACTTGCTCATATATGCAGTCGCATATAGGGCATAGTAGCCTGGGAAGGTTAATCCGAAGTTCTCGAACTCCCAGAAGTAGTTGCCTGCTCTTCCTATGAACTCTACTACTGTTGGTGTTGGGCTCTCGTTCATCTTTTCTACTCCTACGACTAGCGCGATGTCTGCTTCTCCGCTGGCGATTGCGTCATGTGCAGCCTTGATTGCAGCGCTTCCGGTCGCACATGCGGCTTCGATTCTATATCCGGGCTTGCCTGTGAGCCCTGCGTACTCCATTACCACGACTGGCGCTAGTCCTTCGCTGCTCCATCCTCCTACGTAGCCTGTTACTACGAGGTCTATCTCTTTCTTCTCGATTCCCGCACTACTAATCGCCTTTGAGATTGCTTCATATGCCAGTTCTGCTATGTTTACATCGTTTCTTACTCCGAATTTCGAGTGGCCGGTACCTACAATAGCGACTCTGCGTCCCACGTTTCACACCCTTAGGATCATATTGATTATGTGGCCATTAGGGGGAATTATGATTCAATTCCTTAATAATCTACTATATACCGATATGCACACATATATAAATACGGAAAAATCGGCTTCAGAGTTTATAAAAGGAACCACATGAAAAAAACCAGACACAACGCCTCCTAAGTTATAGAAATCATTCCAATATACTATATAGACCAGAGTATAGACACGACGCAGGTGGAGAAGTATGAGCCTAGTAGACGAGGTAAAGCCAGTATTCGAAAAGATTTTCTCGGCTGCAGTAGAGAAGGCACCCGAGATAAAGTCATGGAACAAAGTATACCAGTTCGTAGTTGAAGGAGTCGGCGAGTTCTACGTAGAGATTAGCAATGGCGAGCTAAAAGTAGTAGAAGGAAAACACCCAAGCCCAATCGCTACATTGTCAGCAGACAAAGAAACACTTGACAAGATACTAAGCGGCGAACTAGACGCTATGAAAGCCTTCATGCTAAGAAAGATAAAGATAACAGGAAACGTACTAGACACAATGAACCTAAAGAAGCTAATAGACCTAGGCGTCGGAAAAGCCTAAACCCAAGATATAACTCCTTCATCTACCCGAGCAAGAAGTCTCGCCGACACAAGTCTTTTTACTACTCCAACATACACGTCTTCAGCCCTACTTAGACCCGTGTCCTCTATATTCCACACTAGGAAGCCTGCCTTTACACCCTCTTCTACCAGCCTTGGCCGTAAACCATACATCGTATAGCCATTTATGAATAATCCTTCAAGGATCCGCTTCGCCAACAAGGGCTCCTTATACCCCTTCAATCGACCAGCAAACAGGAGAGTCATAGCCTCGCCCCATGGATCAGGAGGCAACCATGCCGCATTATCCGTTCCAAGGCCGAAACTCGCACCCAGTTTAACTATATCATCTATAGGTGGTACCCTTAGACTGTGCCACATGTTACTTCTCGTGCATAGGACAAGATTCTTTTTCTCCGAGAAAATCCTCACTATATCGTCTCTGTCTAGATATGTTCCATGTATAAGCACGTGGAACCCGGTGTCTAGAGCTATCTCTAGGTCTCCTTGCTCCCGTGTCTCTTTAGTCTCGGCTACATGTGTCGCGGCTATAGGCACGCTACTAACTAGTTTACGTAGTTCGTCTTTTGGATAGTCAAGAGGACTAGATATGCCAAGGCCATCGCATCCCATTGGCCATCCTGGCCCAGGCCTCCCGAGGACTAACAGCGATAATCCTTCGGGAATAATCTTGTGTGCTTCCTTAGCCGTTGTGCATCCTAGGCCTCCGAGCTCTCTGAAATCTACTACTAGTCCGACGCCTAGGCGCCAAGCATACCTATAGTACTCGGCCGTATAAGATATCATTTTATCTCGCGTCAGTGCATTTAGCCTGACATGTTTTTCACCGCTTGGATATGCAACAAGTTC
>JALUDS010000032.1:0-16385 GCA_027043945.1 Acidilobaceae archaeon | reverse complement strand
GCATATCAGAGAGAAAAGATGCATTGGTTCCAGTTGGATTTACTTGGGTCTAGCAATTGTCTTCTTCTTTAACAGGTCGTCCATCGGGGCACCATTTTATCCGCTTGGCACAGTGCGGACACACTGGTGCCATGTATGGTATGGGTCTTCCACAGTATGGACACACTAGTTGTGGTATTTGTTGTGGTTGCTGTTGCTGTGCTGGTTGTTGCTGTGGTGGGTATTGTGGCGGTGGATAAGGTTGTTGCTGTTGTGGAGGATACGGGTAGGGGTACTGGTAGCCTGGATACTGTTGCTGTGGAGGATATGGATACGGGTATGGATAGTATGGGTATGGGGGCCTCTGCTGTTGTGGCTGTCCGGGTTGCTGTGGCGGAGTCATCTGTTGCTGTGCTGGCGGCATTGGAGGCGGATACATCATCCACGGCATCATTATAAACGGTGCGACTGCCGCAGCTGTGCCGGCTGATCCTTGTCCTTGAGATAGCTTCTCGGCTATCTTCTCTCTACCCATCCATTCTCTCTCGTACATTGCGGCAAAGGCTCGGGGACCACTCATCTGGAGGATCCTCTTGTCTTCATCAGATATATCTAGTCTTAGTACTAGCTCGCTTATCGCGATACCGAACATCTCGTTTACTCGTTGTGAGATTCTCGCTTTCACATAGTCGCTGAACTCGTTTAGCATCGCCATGAAATCTGAGACGTTCTGTATGGTCCTTCCCATACGAGCCTGTTCTGTGGCGTATTCTGCGAGCGCGTCTCGTAAGGTGGAGTCTATTATTGGAGCTATCATTTCCCGTATGTCGTCTGATGTGACCTCGCTGCTGGTCCCCATTACTCTGGTGTAGAAGGTCTCTAGCCTGTTCTCATCCACTGTATAATAATATGTTGCATTATAGAGTAAGTGTACGCCTATCCAGTCAATAAATGCTCTGCCTCCCAGCTGGTCCTGGTATCTTAGGAGGTTAACGAAGACTACGTCTGCCTTAAATATTGACTCTCCATAGAGGCCCGTAACGAGGCCCTGTAGGAATGGAACATTCTGGGTATCGAGGAAGTGTCGTCCAGCATCTATGACTCCCATGAGTTTACCATCACGGAAGAACAATGCTTTCTGTGCCTCGTTCACTATTAGGACGCTTCCAATACGTATCTCGTTCTTAGGATACCGCCATGCAACGTAGCTCCTTGGATCCAGATGATCAGGCCACTTGATAACCTCGGGATCTCCAGCGACTATCTTGGTTCCTTTACCAATAAACTTGCCGAACTTGTCAAAAACCAATACTTCTCCCTCCACATAATAATAGGATACAACGATATACATATATCATTATACATCTAGTAGAGAACAATGTATTCCCATGAGGACGTCTCTTCAATCCAATATGGTCTATCCAGGCAGAAAGTAGGGATAGAGTAGACTAGGATAATTTAATCAAATTAGACTATTCTTCGTCTAGATTGTTGCTTTTCTCATGTCGCCGTGTTCTTCGAGCGCGATATGGAAGCTGTAAGCCTTGTCTAGTAGGTGTGGTATATGGCCTCCCTTGTTTTCGAGTGCTATCTTGTAGTATTTCCAGAGTAGGTCTCTGTAGTCTGGGTCGGCACATTTCTCTATTATTATCGTGGCTTTTTCTCTTGGAGAGAGTCCTCTAAGATCACATACTCCGTGCTCTGTCACAATTATGTCGACGTCGTGGTCTGGTGTATCGACGTGTGTTACCATTGGTACTATGCTGGATATCTTGCCGTTCTTCCTGGTGCTTGGGGTTATGAATATGCTTAGATGGGCTGCTCTCGAGTAATCTCCGCTCCCGCCTATGCCGTTTATTATTCTTCGCCCTAGTATGTGTGTGCTGTTCACGTTTCCATAGATGTCTATTTCGACTGCTGTGTTTACTGCTATTACTCTGAGGCGTCTTATGAGTTCCCAGTTGTTTGTCACGTCTTGTGGCCGGAGGACTATGTTTTCACGGCCCCGTGTCTCTGTGTAGAAGTTCTCGAGGTTCTTTGGTGATAGCATCAGGCTTGTACAGGAGAGCGCCGTCATTACTCCCTGGTAGTAGAGGTCGAGGAGGCTGTCTTGTACGACCTCGGTCCATGCTCTTAGGCCTTTTAGGCCTGCTCCGGCTAGTGCCTTGAAAACGGCGTCGTTTACGGTTCCTACCCCGCTCTCGAGTGGATATAGGTTCTTTGGGAGTCTTCCGCGTGATATTTCTTCTTGGAAGAATTCTAGCAGGTTCTCTGCAATCTGTTTTTCTACCTTACCGGGCTCTACGGGTGTTCCTCCATGATCTATGCCTTTGGATTCTACTATTGCTAGAATTTTTTCTGGTGGTACTCTTACTAGTGGTTCTCCTATTCTGTCCTCGACTTTTTTCAGTGGTATAGGTTCGCCGGGGACTGGTCTATAGATGTCGTGTATTCCGTAGATGCTTGAGGATACATCGGTGTTTACTTCGATTACTACGTAGTCTGCTTGTTGTACCCAGGCTGGGACAGCGCCTACACTTCCTGTAGGTACGAAGCCTTCTTCTGTTACGAGGCTTGCCTCCACGTGGGCCACGTGTAGTGTGCCGACTGTTTTGTCCAGCCATCCGTGCTCGACCATGTAGGGCCATTCGCCTAGGTGGTAGTCCATGAAGTGGACTGTTCCACTATCGATTTGTTTGCGGAGGAGTGGATTATTCTGGTACGGGTAGCGTCTCTCCATGACGTTATGAGATACATAGTGTGCATCCATTGCGTATGCGCTTGCTCCTGTCAGTATCCTGATCTTTACGTTGTTTTCCGAGGCGAGTTGTGCGAGTACTGGTGGTGTCGTCTTTGGGTATCCTACGCTTCCGAACCCACTGGTGCCAATGTTTATTCTATTATTCTCTGCTAGTTGGAGGATTCTATTTGCTGCTGTCTCGGGGTCGACTAGTTTAGAACAATGGATGTCGGCGATCCTTGAATCTAGACAAGTCATTGTTGTTCACCGGGGCTGGACTTGTATCCAGGTGTTTTGTTTCTTAATTGTTAATATTATTAATATGAAGGGGGCTTGAAATCTAGACATATACTCTCATGTGGACTCGTGGTTTTTCCATTCTTTCTGTGGCGGATTCTCTCGGATCAATTAAGATAGTTTATAAATTGTTACTGCCTGTTATAATATATACTTTTGGGCGTCTATGCGTAATACCCTCGAAGACTTAAATAAGCATCCCACTATTTCTACACAATTCGAGAATAAACACCTGGACTTCGAGAGGTGTCCTGTATGAACAAAAACCTGGCAATAGCTCTGGCTGTGATTATAGTAATCATAATCGCCGCCGTACCCATCCTAATGAAGCAGGGTGGAGGAGAAGAAACCACTACCGAAGAATATGGAACGATTAAAATCGGAATGACTATTAGCCTCCAAGGAAAATACCAGACAGAAGGCAAACAAGCGCTCTGCGGTGTAGAAGCCGCGATAAAGTGGTACAATGACAATGGAGGAATCGAGGTAGACGGGAAAAAGTACAAACTAGAGCTCAAATACTATGACGACCAGTCAAAGAAAGAACTAGTACAGAGCTACTATGCCGACCTAGTTACAAAAGACAAAGTAAACTTCCTCCTAGCACCCTATAGCTCAGGCCTCACACTCGCAGCAGCGCCAGTCAGCCAACAGTACGGAATCATAATGATCAGCCACGGTGGAGCAAGCGACAAGATCTTCAGCCAAGGATTCCAATACGTTGTCCAAGTCCTAACACCCGCAAGCAAATACTTCGAGTCCTCGCTTAAACTTGTAAAAGAACAGATCCCCGACGCCAAGATAGCGTTCATATATGAGAACAGTGCCTTCAGCAACGCAGTAATGCAGGGAGCAAGCCAGATAGCACAGGAGCTTGGCCTACAGGTAGTATACAACAACACCTATGAGAAGGGACAAACAGAGTTCACCAGCCTAGTCCAGGAGGCCAAGCAAGCAGGAGCAAACGTCCTCATAGGAGGAGGCCACTTTGAGGACGGACAAATACTTATCAACACTGCATACAACAACGGCTGGCACCTAAAGTTCATAAGCATACTAGTAGCACCAGCACAACCCGAGTTCGCACAAGCAGTAGGAGACGCAGCAATAGGAGTAGCAGCACCAGCACAGTGGCACGTCAAAGCATCATACTCACCTGACAACGTGCCAAGCGGCTACGTATGGGCTGGACCAACCAAGGAAGAGTGGCTCCAGGCATTCCAAGCAGTATGTCCAGACCTAGAGACACCAGCATATCAGGCAGCAGAGGCAGGAGCATCAATAGTCTTCCTCGTAGAGGCTATCAAGAGTGCTAACAGCCTAGACAATCAGGCAGTAAGACAAGCAATGAACAACCTGGCAATCTACACCTTCTTTGGACCACTAAAGATAGACCCTGAGACAGGAAAGCAGATTGCTCACCCAATGATAGTGATCCAGTGGCAGGAGCAGAATGGCCAGCTAGTACAAGAGATAATCTATCCACCAGAGTCAGCAACCGCACAGCCACTCATAGCACCAGCAGTCTGGTGGCCGACCGGCTAAGTTTCTGCCCGTTAATCCCAGCTTTTTCCCTCAACAATATATTTATAACGATCTTTTTATTGTTTAATAACCCCTAAGTCTAGTTCACTTTATGAAAGATAGGAAAACACATGGTCAAAACTGGAGGAATCCGGCATTGAATCCCACGCATCCGTGGTTGGAGGTGTAAAACAACATGGAGTTCATAAGCAACATAATATACGGACTAATATACGGCGCAATACTAGGCGCCGTAGCCAGCGGGCTGACACTTATCTGGGGAGTAATGAAAGTAGTAAACTTAGCACACGGACACCTAGCCGTACTAGGAGCCTTCCTTGCAGTAATCTTCTACAAATACGCGCCGGTAACAATCGATCCCTCACTAAGCCCGATCGTAGCATTCATTATAGGAGCCTTCTTCGGAATATTCTTCTACTATACATCACTACACGTTATCGTAGGAAAAGCAGAGACAATGACCCTCAAAGTAGAGATGAGTAGTCTATTGTCGACATTCGGCTTTGGAGTAGCGCTCTACGGATTACTCTACTATGGAAGCGCCCAAGGCTGGTACCTACAGTTCGAGGGCCTAACAGGCTGGACCATACAAATAGGAGACAAACCCTACTTCGAAATACTAGGAGTATCCATACAGTATAGCTGGCTAGTAGGATTATTCTATGCAATCATACTAATAGCCTTGGTCGAACTATTCCTAAGAAAAACCGTCTGGGGCCTGGCAATAAGAGCAGTAGCACAAGACTCACGAGCAGTAGCACTCACAGGATACGACCCTGTAAAAGTAAAGCTCCTAACAACAGTCCTGTCAACAGCGATGGCCCTAAGCGCAGGCGCAATATTCACACTCTACATACAGAACGGTATAAACCCCGACCTAGAACACTTCCTTGCCCCACTAAGCTTCGTCATAGTAGTACTAGGAGGCCTTGGCAGCGTCATAGGAACCTTCATCGGAGGCCTCATCATCGGACTAGCCTACGGCATAACGATGGCACTAACCGGTACCCAGGCGATAGCACTCTCAGTATCATTCGTCATTCTAGTAGTAATCCTACTCGTCAAGCCACAGGGACTGTTCGGAAGGTGAAGAGCCATGGCAGAGATAACCAAGTACCTCACGAAGCCCTCATCCTACATCATGTGGCTACTCATCGTCATATTCGGCATAATCGGAGTACAATATTATGCAGGATACATAAGCGCATCTACAGCTGCAATATTCATGGATCTAATGAAGTTCATAGGCATTGCACTAAGCCTCGCAGTAATAATGAGCTACACAGGATACGTGAGCTTCGGACACGTAGTATTCTTCGGAATAGGAGGATTCTTCACAGCATACGAACTAAGCAAATACTCACAACAAATACTCCAAGGAGCCAATCCCTACACCATATTCCTAATGGGCATGCTGATAGGTGTAGGACTCTCAGTACTCCTAGCAGCCACCGTAGGAGCAGCAGTACTAAGGCTTAGAGGAGCATTCTTTGCAATAGCAACGATAGGCCTAGACTACGTAATCCTGTACCTAGAGATGACCTACAGGGGAGGAGCAGGAGGAGGAGAAATATACTTCAACGTATCAAGACCAAAGTTCCTCGAGGAAACATACTTCGTCTTCTTCGTAGCATTCGTAATAACACTAATCGTAGCATACATAGTGAAAGTCTCCAAGTTCGGCTACGGACTCGCAGCGATACGAGAAGACGAGGACGCCGCTGAAGTAATAGGAGTAGACACGGTGCGGTACAAGGTCTACGCATTCATGATAGCCGCAGGACTCGCGGCCATCTGGGGAAGCGTATACAGCTGGAGACAATTCAACTTTACTCCAGAGAACTTCAGCCTAGGAATAAGCGTCGACATGATTGTTATGAATGTCATCGGAGGACTGGGAACATTCATAGGACCAATAATAGGAGCATTCATCTACTATATAATCTATAGACTCACCAACACCTACCTGCCACAACTAGCATACATAATACTAGGCATCATAGTCGTCGCAGTAGTATCATTCCTACCAGAAGGAGTAGCAGGACTCATCAGATCAAAGTTCCCCGACCTAAGAAAATACGTCGAGTAGCCGGGGGGTGTGATAAAGATGGCGGAGAAAGATATTGTAATCCTCAGGGTCGAGAGAATCACCAAGAGGTTCGGAGGACTCCTAGCACTCTCAGACGTAACCTTCGAAGTAAATCAAGGAGAGATACTAGGACTAATAGGCCCGAACGGAGCCGGAAAAACAACACTCTTCAACGTTATAACAGGAGTCTACAAGCCCGAAGAAGGAAGAGTAATATTCAAGGACATGGACATAACAGGGCTAAGACCCCATAAGATTGCAAGGATGGGGATAGCCAGAACACACCAAATCGTCAAGCCCTTCGGAGACCTAACAGTACTAGAAAACACTATGATAGGAGCGTTATACGGCAGGAGACACGGCCACATAACAGAGGAAGAAGCAAGAGACATAGCACTAAACATACTTGAATTCGTCGGACTAAAGGAGAAAGCGGATCTTCCAGCCAGAATATTAAACATCCAGGAGAAGAAGAGACTAGAGCTCGCAAGAGCCCTAGCCGAAGAACCAGAACTCCTCCTACTAGACGAGGTACTCGCAGGACTAAACCCAAGCGAGGTAGCGAAAATGCTGGATCTGCTAAGAAAGATCAGGTCAGAAAAGAACATAACCATGATAATGATAGAGCATGTAATGCACGCAGTAATGAACCTAGCAGACAGAATCGTCGTACTTCACTTCGGAAGAAAGATAGCCGAAGGAACACCCGAAGAAGTAGCAAGCAACCCTGAAGTAATAACAGCATATTTAGGAGACCCAGAAATGGCCCTCAAATTCGTCAAGAAGCTGAAGAAGGGGTGATCGCGGTGACGTATATACTTGAATTAAAGAAACTCGAGTCAGGATACGGAGAAACCCAAGTACTCTTCGGAGTAAACCTGAAGGCCAGACAAGGACAAATAACGGCACTACTCGGAAGCAACGGTGCAGGGAAATCAACAACACTATGGACAATAATGGGAGTAGTCAAGCCCTGGGGTGGAAAAATCCTATTCAACGGAGAAGATGTAACCGTGCTATCACCCCACAAGAAAGTCAACATTGGCATGACACTCGTGCCAGAAGGAAGAAGACTATGGCCGCAGCTAACAGTAGAGGAGCACCTAGTCATGGCAGCTAGCATCCCTAGAACCAGGGAGAAAGCCCAGGAAATACTAGAAATGGTCTACCAGTTATTCCCTCGGCTCAAAGAAAGGAGAAACCAGCTAGCAGGCACCCTGAGCGGTGGAGAGCAACAAATGCTAGCAATTGCCCGAGGACTCATGCTAAACCCCGTGTTATTCATGCTTGACGAGCCAAGCCTGGGACTAGCACCTAAACTAGTCCAGGAAATAGCAGAGACAATCAGCAAGCTCAGAGACGAGTGGAAGCTGACAGTGCTACTTGTAGAGCAGAACATACACATGAGCATGCAAATAGCGGACTACGCCTACATCATCGAGAACGGCCGCATAGTATTGGAAGGAACCGTTGATGAACTCAAAGAGAACCCAATGGTGAAAAAGGCCTATCTCGGACTCTAACCTTTGTTTTCCAACATATCTCTTATTGTCCTCTTTTGTTTTCCCATAGCATATCCGGCCCTACTTATAGAGTGATATTTTGGGATACGGCACGTATACTTTTTCTCCGGCGGCCTCGAAGTCCACCTGAAGGAACCTCATATTCTCCTTGTGGTATTTCCCGCGTGTCAGCAATCTTAGCAATACCACTAGCTGTAGAAAGTAGTACATTGCTTCATCATAGCTAAGATCTCGCACTCGTATAGCCATCTCGTCACATGATGGGCTATCAACTAATACTATGTCGGTACCGGCAAGCATCGGGTGGATCTTCCATAGTCTATATGCTCCTATGTCTCTAGTTACGATGATACTTTTGGATAGTAGGAATGGATCCATCATTGGTAGAACTGCCTCACATTTATGAGCCATATGGGATGAAACTAGCTCTCCACTGCCGCTAATTAGTAATTCTTCAAGACCCATGTATGCCGCTAGATCAATAAACACGTCTCCATACTCTTGTGCTTTAGCACTCTCAGAGTAGATGGCTGAGACCTCGTAGAATATACAATAAGGGACGAAGACCTCTACACCTTTATATGCTATATTGTGGACTCCAGCATACATCATATTAGAATCGACAAGCAGGGACTTACCGCTCTTCTTGGCTAAATCCTCTAGTTTTCTACCGGCAACCCTAGAGCCACATGAGGGACCAGAACAGTCTACTATTCTCGGCATAGAAAGGCCACTTATATAGATTAGTTGTCTAAAGGCGTTACGTCTATGGGTCTTTAGTCTTCCATGGATCTTTAATTGGCCCCATAGCGAGTCCATGAATCTACACACTTCGCTTGTCAAGTTTCCTAGGGCATCTATGAATTCCCGCTCATCATGTATCGGCAGGATGAAGTCTATAGCTTCACCCATATAGTCGCTTGAGAGAGCCAAGCGGAACGATGCTTCATGTGGCTTGATATCTTCTAGCGACAATCTCTGTGTGGGTGGAGGAATAACTGTCTTAAGAGCCACGTTTATCCGTCTAGAGAGTTCGGCTATTGCACATCTAAGAGGCGGTAGCCTTGGCTTACCCTTACTAAGAACACATAAATTCTCCAGGTTCTGATACTTGTCGGCGAGACCCTTTGTACACGGTATCTTACACTTGAATCCTTTCTTCTTCGGGAGTACAACTGACCCAGGAATATATGGATACTCGAGCCCTTTCCAGAGAAGACCCGGCTCATACATGTACCAGGTCTCAGGAATCTTACTATTTCCGCTCTCCCTGAGAGCGTTGAGGAATCTGCTCAGGATCACCCAGCTATGTGGTAAAGCAACAATGACACTATCGGTTTCCTCGCTGACTAGTTCTTTAATCCTGTCGATGGGAGTTACCTCATCGCTTATTACAATGATGTTGCATCCAAAACATCCCTCGAGCTTCCTATCGATTTCCGCAAGTTCTTTCTCTAAAACTGGGAGCGATTCTTCACTTGAGAAAATGTAGAAGTGGCGCTCGCTCTCTGGAAAGAATTCGAGCAGTCTAAGTATGTATCCTTTTAGACCCTCCACGAGCTCCTTCCTATGACCTACGAAAATTAGCACGTTCAAAACCTACACCCTCCTAACGCTTTTAAATATCTGGTCTCCACACGGACCCATCACGGTGACTATACGGCCACCAGCGTGGAAACCCTATTATATTCAATACATATCAATATAGTTACAAGAAAGAAAAATTAAGATAAAACAGTGTCAAAGTACATTATCACCCAAAATAAATCCTTAAATAACATTATACTAAAATATCAATCACCAATATAACATGTATATCAACACACCTCCAACTAATGTAGCCAGCATAACGGAAGCCAGCACCTTTACAATCACTGGCGAAAACCTTGCGTTGAAATATGTCAGTGTAAGGGCTAGACATAAGTGCACAGGACTAGCCATTACACCCAGAAAGCCTCCCAGATAAGCGACCGAGAGATAACCCCAGTTAACGCTACTTCCCACACCTATGACGGCCGCAAGCAAGGGTATAGCTGTACTGGCAAAGAAGTTCTCTCCACCAGCCGCTAGTCCTAGTATAAAAGGTATAATGTAAAGCATCGCTGCCAATGGTAATAGGTCTTTATCTAGGAGGCTAGCCGTACTATTGGCCGCACCGCTGTTGATTATCATGTTCTTGAACAAGAGGCTCTCGAACAGTACAATATGGATTGTTGGCTTCGTTGCAAGTTTTAGTGCCTCAATCCATCCTTTCCGGTCTGGGATCTTGCTAAGAACAGTTAACAATACAACTATAACGAGAGAAACTAGCATTGGCTCGTCCGAATACCATGGGATAATAAGAGAGATAACTGAGTTCATCTTTGTCCTAGATAATAGGAAGAGGACAGCCAGTAGCAGTAGAGGCCAGAAGCTCGCCAAGAATAGTCTGAGAGGATTCTCGATGTTCTGCCTTCCACACGCTAGTCCGCGGAGCACAAAGTAGGCTATGACTAGGCCCCCAATTATTGCTCCAATGGTCCCTGGCCACGTATGGCTTACTACGTCCAGGGGATCTATAGCTAGGACAGCAGCTGTAATAACTACGCTTTGGAACAATGGCCATACAGGCACCCATAGGTGTCTGAACCAGTAGTTAATGTATGTTGCGTCCTCGGGAGATAGACGGGCTTCTTTGAAAAACTTGTCCTTTAGTGCTATAGCGCTTACAAGTGCTCCACCTGGCATCGGCATTAATCCTATTATTGCCGGAACACCTAGGAGGCTGAATCTACAGCTGACTCCTGATGTTGATTCTACTAGTCCGTCTAGTTTTCCTTGGGCCTTCATTATGCCTGCCAGGAGCATGCTGAGGAATATGTATACGAAAACGCGTATATCGTTCCACGAGTAGAGGTCTAAAAATGATTTCTCAAGCTCACCGATGCTCATAGAGAACGCGAAAAAGACCGTGATTAGGATCATCAGACTATAGTACACGCGGACACCTTTACTGCTGGCGATGACTAAAAGCGTGTAGCCGAGAACAAATGCTAGCAGTGGGTCAACCAGCTTCACTTCTACGTCATCTCCGCCAGTTGGCATAGTATACGCGGTGTATCGTTTTCCTCCATCCAAGGGGAATATCTAGGAAACCGATATAGTATTAATATTTGAGTAATGAGAAAATAAAATATATTTTCCATGGCCCACACGACTCCCACATCAGAACACGACAAAAAACCAGACACAAGGAAGGTGCCAGAACCGTGCTCCACACAAAGAAGATCGCAGTAATAGGAGCAGGAAGAATAGGACAAGTATTCGTAAGAGAACTATCCAAATGTACATCACAAGTTTATGCGACAGCCAGGAGCGAGAGGACCCTAAAGATAATAAAACAACTCGGGGGAGAAGCACTTAGAGACAATAAAAAAGCTTCAGAGAAAGCAGACATAGTAATTATCAGTGTAAAACCCTACCAGTTCCCCAGCATAGTAGATGACCTCAAGGAAACAGTTAAGAACAAGATACTCGTATCAGTACTAGCAGGAGTAAACCTCAACACCATAAAAGAAGCATTCCCCAACGCAAAAATCTTCCGGGCAATGCCTAATATAAACGCATTCATAAGAAAAAGCACAACCGCACTAACCTACGATCCCTCAACACATATAACAGAAGAAGACCGACGAGTCATAGAACAACTATTCAAATGCATTGGATCAGTATACTGGATACCCGAAGAATACATGGACACCTGGACATCCCTCATAGGAAGCACACCCGCATTCCTCGCAGAAATAATAGACGCCCTAGTCCTAGGCGCAGTTATGACAGGAATGCCAAGAAGACTAGCACAAGAGGCACTACTAGACGCGGTAAAAGCAACCATGGAACACCTCCAAACAATACCAGTCCACCCACTCGAGCTAAGAGACGAAGTGACCACGCCGGGTGGAACAACTATCTATGGATTAAAACTACTAGAGGCTAGAGGAGTAAAAGCTGGTCTAATGGAAGTAGTCGTTGAAAGTACTAAGAGAGGAACTGAGCTGGGTAGGGTTATAGAGGAGAGTATCAGGAAGAGTCTAATAAAGATGCAAATTTAAACCTATTCTTTCCTGTATTCTTTTATTGATCCTGGGACTTGACTCCTATCAGCATAGTGTACACTATAATATTTTGGCCTGAGGCCATGTAGTATTACTTCCCATGCCTTCCAGGGATCCGTATGTTCACCACAGGTATAGACATCAACCGTAGTGTACCCGTATTCGAGCCATGTGTGAATAGCAATGTGGCTCTCCAATACTATAGCAACAATACTTACCCCGCCCTTCTTTCCTGGAACGACCCAGGTACGTAGATCTAGAAGGGTGGCCCCAGCTGCCTTGACGGCTTCGAGTACTAGGTTCTTTAGGTATTCTTCGTCGCTGGCGAGATCCTCTGGTACTCCGTATAGGCTTCCATATACGTGTTTTCCTACTATTATGTCTGGGGCCACCCTTCCATCACCTCAATGGTCTGCGTACTGTCTAGGCGTTCTGATCGGATTTCATTCCGTTCAATAATGTTTCGGAGTTTAAAAGTGTAATTCAGCAGAAATAAATAAGGTCCTCGCAGAAAACAGTCCTGCTACAGTAATAACTATGTAGAGTGAAGCGTCTCCATTATGTCTTCATGTGCTTTGAGTGATCCTTGTGGTGTTTATCCCAGTGGCTTGCTCCTCTAAGTGCATCAACAATGTGATGTGCTATTTCACTTAGGATCTCCAGCATTACTTTTACCGCATTAGGAGAGCCAGGCGTAACAACTATTAGGGATTCCCCAAGCGTATAGCCTGATACTCTTGATATAGCTGCTCTCAGCCCCACGCTTTCCCTGCTCCTAAAGCGGTGCTCTTCTCCGAGGCCCTCAAGCTTTTTCTCAGCTACTAGTTCAACTGCCTCGATCGTCTTGTCTCTTGGCCCTGGTCCCGTGCCACCTGTGATAAGTACTATGTCTGCATATGTTACAGCCGTCTTAACGGTGTCGACTATCTCGTTGAGCTTATTTCCTACAATCCTATAGTATACTAGGACGCCGTTGTTTTCTTCGAGCCATCCCTCTAGCAATGGCCTTATCTTGTCCTTCTTGATTCCCTTCTTGACTCTGTCACTGGTAACTACTAGAGCGTATCTGATATGTGACTTCATTTTCTGATCCCCAGGCGGCGGGTTTCTAGGTCTAGGGGAGGTCGTCGGCGAAGAACCACTACCTCAATCCCCCCTGGGTTACCCCAGGGGTGTTCGGTGTGGGTAGGGGCCTCGTCATAGACCTCCCCACACTTAAAATATAAGAGCTACAGGGAGACCATATAGTTTAGTCCCCGTTATAGATTGATGTGAAACAGTATATCTATGTGGTTCTACCGGTGAGGAGTATTACTGCTAGGATGCTGTAGAATCCTGCCGTTATGGGATCTGTGTCTATTTTTAGGATCCTTTTTTGTCCTCCTCTTATTCGATACTGCATTATGATGTCCTTGTAGGTGAGCTCCTCTACTCCTGTCAGGATTACTAGTCCCTTGGCCTTTCCTGGTATAAGGGCGTCGAGTGGAAGCGGATATTTGCCTGTTAGCGCATAATAATAATATCCTCCTGGCTCAGTTGCAGGTGTATAATATAATGTCTCGGAGTCCTCTACTAGCCTAGTCTCTTCAGTAGTTATTTTATAGCGCATCCATTCTAATGCTGAGTCTAAGTGGTCTAGTTCTCCTTGGAAACGATCTTGCCTAGTGCCCATGAGGCTGGGTGTGTTTAGCAATGCGTATATCGCCATGGTTAGTAGTGGATCCTTGTCGGGTACTTCTATTATTTCTGCATTCTGTTGTTGTACTCTTTCATTTACTGCTGGATGGAGTCTTGGAGTTATTATTGTTATCTCGGCTCCTAACAATCCAGCCGACTCTACAAGTCCAACTATTCTCAGGCTCCTGGGCTCGTCGTTAAAGACTATTACTTTGCCTGTTTCCCTGTATGGAAGTAAATGGTACATGGTTTCTGTGGGAGTAGAGAGAAAAACTTGTTTCCCTGAATGAAGTATGCCCATGTATAGTATACGGGCGGCTGCCCTCGCACGTGTAGTAGAGACGATTATCGTCTCGTCCCCTATCGGTATCCTAGGTAGAGCCTTAGCTATTTCCAGCGCCTTCCTATATGATTCTTCTAGTTCTTTATACGAGTGCATGGTCGAGCGCCCGGCAACAGCTACACTTCTTCTCGTCAGGCTCCTCTGCTAGTTTTGGTATTAGCTCGTATAGTATTTTTCGTGCTCTCTCAGTGTTGTGTTTCATTATTCTCTCTACTTCAGCCGCCGTTACTGGGTGCTCCGCCCATACATCGTAGTCCGTTATCATGGCCAGTGTCGCATAGCATATCTCTGCCTCGCATGCCAGATTAATCTCGGGAACGAGCGTCATTCCGATGATATCTGCCTTAAATACCTCTTTCCATACTCTGCTCTCAGCCCTTGTGCTGAACCTCGGACCCTCAATACATACATATGTGCCTTTTGGATGGACCGGATATCCTAGATTCTTCACTGTGTCTAGCAGTTTTTCTCTTAGATCGTCACAGAAGGGGTCAGCCATGCTTACATGTGCTGTTACTGGACCGTCGAAGAATGTGTATTCTCGTTTCTTAGTCATGTCTATGAATTGGTCGGGTACGACGAAATCTCCCGGCTTATAGTCTTCGCGTAGGCTACCGACAGCCGATACACTAATAATGTATTTTACTCCCAGAGCCTTGAGAGCCCATATGTTTGCACGATAGTTTATCATATGAGGAGGAATTCTGTGGCCTCTTCCATGACGTGGGAGAAACGCTACTTTGACCCCATGGATATTTCCAACAGTAATGAAGTCGCTCGGTTCTCCATAGGGAGTATAAACCCTTACCTCTACGGGATCCTCAACTATTCCCGGATCATATAGTCCAGAACCACCAATAATGCCTACGTGAGCCTTGACATCCCCAGGTCTGGTTATCCCAACTATCTTCATGGCAAGAACACCTACAATCCCGATCATGACCCTCCTTATCGAGGGACATTCTATTTCTTCGGTTAAAACTAGGCATATCCACGTGGATAAAAACATTCAATAGTGTCTAAGGTTCTAGTTGATTACCATGAAGAAATACTCTAAGCCAATGCCCTATTGCGAGGTAATACAGGGAACCAATACTTCAGGGATAATAAATGGTGCATGGTCATGCCATATACAACATATAAGCAGGTTATCGTGGTACGCAGAGATCTCAGGCTAGGAAAAGGAAAACTCGCCGCACAAGTAGCACACGCCAGTTGCGAGGCCGTTTTCAACATACTCGAAAAAGGAAACGCTGTTTGGAGAGAATGGCTTGACTCCTGGAAGAGATCGGGCCAGGAGAAAGTCGTGCTAAGAGTAGACACCTTGAAAGAACTACTCGAACTCTACAATAAAGCCAAGGTCGCTGGGCTACCAACATCACTCATCAAGGACGCTGGACACACTCAGGTTCCCCCAGGCACAATCACAGCCATAGCGATAGGTCCGGCTCCAGAGCATGAAATAGACAAGATAACGGGACACCTCAAACTACTCTAATCCCCATAAATACTCCTACCAGGAGGTAACCCAGTAATGCATCTCCCTCGCCAACATATCAACCGAGCACTAGAATGTCTATGGGGAATAACAGACCATGACAGACTACCTGTAAGGCCAAGAGCCTATATTCCGCGGCCAGAAGGATTCATCGTCGTCGAGCCCAGACCACTAGAGATAAAAGGAGACTATACACTGTACCTCGTCAAAAAGAAAAACATGACGACTCTACAGGCTGCAGCTCAGCTCAAAAACATGCTCGGAGCAAGAAAAGTAACTGTTTCAGGGCTAAAAGACAAAGAGGCGATCGCCTACCAATACATGTATGTACTAGATCCACACCATACACCTCGAAAACTACAAGGAAAAGATGACCATTTGAAAGCCTGGCTGGTTAAAGCCAACATTTCTGAGCCATGGAAGGGATCACACTACTACAACATCTTCAGAATACTCCTCAAACTAGAAGAACCAAGTATAGAACCTGGCCGATCCAAAAAAGATACTGTTAGATATTTCCCCAATTATTTCGGGCCCCAACGATTCGGCACATGTAAGCCAGATAGTCATACATCAGGGTACCTTATACTAAGAAGAAAA
>JALUDS010000031.1:0-1219 GCA_027043945.1 Acidilobaceae archaeon | reverse complement strand
AGACTCTGCCAGCTCATTCTATCATCCTTCGTATAGATGATACTACAACGTACAAAGATAAAATAAATGTGAGATGTTCAAACCTCCAGAGAGGCAATGTGATCATAAGAGTAGTGAAAGCAATGAACAGACATCCATAAATAATCCTAGATCGAGAAGCACAGAGTATCATTCCAACAAGCAAAGACATTAGTAATGTTAAGAGCTTCAAAGGTACTATTATTGGTCCCAACAGGCCAATGGGGAACAATACATGAGAAGCGCTCACTCCCTTATCAATGATGGATCCAAATACTGCGAATACACTTTCACCACCTAGCAAAATCGATAAAATAGTCATGGAAAGGAGGCCAAAACCAATATAAGAGAGAGTTCTTTTATTGGATCTTTCAGTTGACAATAGTAACGCGGCCAGTCCTGCTAAATTAAACGACGAGATTACTGATCCGACACCGACAAGGAATGCTGATAATTGAGATAATTCGCTTCTAAGTATAATACTTCCGATCAATAAGAGGAGACCAGCCTCTAATGCGAAAAGCGGAGATGTATACGGGAATAACAATACTGGTATAAAGATCGACGAGTATACGGTCATTATTATGAGTTTCTCGGTCTCATCGCCTGCGAGCCGGAGCAGTGCTCTCAGGAATAAAAACTGTCCCATGAGCAGAATGAAGTAGGATAATCCTCTTAGTAAATAACTATCGTTGACTATAAATGATAGGAGCGGATCGATAAGAACAATTCCTGTTTTCCACGAAACCGGCACCCAGTTAGAACCAGTATATGCTATTCTCCCGTATAGATAGAGATCTGCGTGTGGTGCGATTGGATAGTTCCTAGTATAGTTATAGAACCCGAAGAAGGCTCCTATTTTTCCTTCCTTCAACAACTCTATTAGGTCTTCCGAGTAGTCCACGTGATAGGGATTCTTAAAGCCGAGTATACTGGCCCCACTTAGACCTGTTACTGCAGAGTCGGTATCTACGTAGTATGGTGTGTATACCAGGATCCGGACTATAGGGAACAAGTATTGTCCCAAGAAAGCCACAAATAGGCTGAATACAAGTATTGAAAAGGTAATCTTTGCGCCTCTCCTCCTGTCAAGTTTAAATGACCTTATGGGTATTCGCCGTGCAGAGAACGAGTAGGCTATGAATAATGTGAAGATATATGCTCCAGCAAACACGACACTATAGATCAACGGCTTGGGTAT
>JALUDS010000030.1:0-1252 GCA_027043945.1 Acidilobaceae archaeon | reverse complement strand
GTAGGTAAAGGAATGGGGCCCTTTATAACCCCACCACTTCTTTTAACAGTTTCTATAATCTGTTTTACAGATTGGTCTAAAGATTTATGGTCATAAGCTTTTAATTTTATCCTAATTTTTTCCTGCATCTTTTTCCTCTCCTTGAATATTACTCAATAATTTCAGTAACAACACCAGCACCTACCGTTCTTCCACCTTCCCTTATCGCAAATCTCATCTGCTCCTCTATCGCTACTGGCTCCATTAGCTCTACCGTTAACTCTACATTGTCCCCTGGCATTACCATCTCTTGTCCTTCCGGTAATTCTATCACTGTACCTGTTATGTCCGCTGTCCTGATGTAAAACTGTGGTCTATACCCTTTGAAGAATGGTGTATGTCTTCCTCCTTCCTCTTTACTTAAAATATACACCTGTGCCTTAAACTTCTTGTGTGGTGTTATCGTTCCCGGTTGTGCTAATACCTGCCCTCTCTCTACTTCGTCTTTTCCTATTCCTCTTAATAATACCCCTACGTTATCTCCTGCTACCGCTTCGTCCAATGTCTTCCTGAACATCTCTATCCCTGTTACTACTGTCTTCCTTATCTCATCACTTAATCCTACTATCTCTACCTCATCTCCTACTTTTAATCTCCCTCTCTCTACTCTTCCTGTTACAACTGTCCCTCTTCCTGATATTGTGAATACATCCTCTATTGCCATCAGGAATGGTTTATCAACATCCCTCTGTGGTGATGGTATATAGTTATCCATTGCATCTAATAATTCTTCTATTGATTGTATCCATTTAGGGTCGTCCTGTAATGCTCCTAATGCTGAACCTTTTATTACAGGAACATCATCCCCTGGGTATTCGTATTTATTTAATAGTTCTCTAACTTCTAATTCAACTAATTCTAGTAGTTCTTCGTCATCAACCATATCACATTTGTTTAGGAAAACTACGATATAAGGTACGTTAACCTGTCTAGCTAAAAGTACGTGTTCTCTAGTTTGAGGCATAGGTCCATCAGCAGCGGAAACGACGAGTATAGCACCGTCCATTTGAGCAGCACCGGTGATCATATTTTTTATGTAGTCAGCGTGACCAGGGCAGTCAACGTGGGCGTAGTGTCTTTTTTCAGTTTCATACTCAACGTGGGTGATGTTGATAGTGATACCTCTATCTCTTTCTTCAGGTGCTTTATCAATCTGGTCATAGCCTATGAAGTGGGCTAAACCTTTTTTAGATAGAACATAAGTAATAGCAGC
>JALUDS010000029.1:0-1262 GCA_027043945.1 Acidilobaceae archaeon | reverse complement strand
CCTGGCCAACCTGGCCACGGCGGTGATGCTGAGGGCGAGTGCTCAACCGCGTAGCGGTTAGTGTTCCGGACTGGGCGTTCAGGCGCTACCTGGACATGGCCCTGCTGCAGGCTGTGGAGGAGGAACCTACGTAAATCACGTCTTGACTTATGGTAAAATGTAGAACCATGAAAATGTTTTGGATACTTATGTTGTTAGCTGCGGGAAGTATAGGCTTTGCCCAGTGGAAAGTCACTACGTCAGTTGATGAAATAACAGGCATTACATCATGCTATGCCATTTCTAAGTCAGTAAAGCCCGTGCACAAACTTGACTTCCCCTACGCTGATGTGACCTCTTGGATCGGCATTGGCGTGGATCCAAAGGAAGAATGGGGATATATTGGATTTTCTACAGCACCGAATCTAGTAGACGGCAAGATTGGTGACGGGTATTCAACATATAGTTTCAGAATCCGCTGGGATGATAATCAAGGAGCCATTCGTTTTATTCAGGAATGGGGGTCCAGGTTTTTGCAGCCCGTGGACGATAGGAATTTCATAGCTAATATACAAAAGCATAAGCTGTTCCTTATTGAACTTCACTGGTTTGGGCAAGGTAATGTCTATTTTCGCTATCCACTTGCAGGCGCAAAGCAAGCAATTGAACAAGCAAGAGTCGCATGTAAGAAAAAATAGAGAACATGTATAGCTAAAGCCAATAAGACGTTACAGCTAGTCCTGTATAGACTATTTGTGATTGCTTATGCTTTGTAGTGCATAGGAAGCTTTCCGGCACTGGAACTCAAAATATGGGCACGGCCTAAATATAAAGCCCCGGTCTTCTTTCAGGTAACACTTTGATCGCCAATAAGCCGCCCACGAGCCGACATCCTGAATCTCCGTAGACTCCATTGGCAGAGGTTCACGGATGATGTGAAGCCCGGGGGTGCGTATCATCGCTTGGCAGGTAAACTGTGTTCCCTTAGCCATTTACTGGCACCTTTCCTTAATTGCCTTAGCTGGTACCAGTCAGGGGTATCAAGATGAAGTAGGGAGTTGAGAGCGTGCAAAGCAGCCTCACCTCCTTGGGCACTCAGTTAGACAAAGTTGCGACCTCCCCCGGCGGGGAGTTTCAGATGTAGTGGCCAATTACAGGGCATAGGACCACTCGTTCAGTAGGGTGCGGATGAAGCGCTCCACCTTCCCGTTCACCCTGGGCGTATAGGGCAGGGTCAGCAGTTGGCGAATCCCCAACCGCTTGAGCAGACGCCGGAACTTCCC
>JALUDS010000028.1:0-1309 GCA_027043945.1 Acidilobaceae archaeon | reverse complement strand
ACTGGATAATAGGTTCCTCCCGTGCTGCCGGTAAGGATCGTAATCTTATAGGCCTCCTGCTGTGTCTCTTCGCCTCCGCCTCCCATGAAAACGAAGGCTGCTGCAACTATGACTACTATTACAGCTATTGCGAGGCCTATCATTGCCTGCTGAGATAATCCTTTCCTCATGGTTGTTCCACCTTTGAAAGCCTTTGGATTGGATCCTATTTCTACATAGAATAAATATGAGAATAGTATATAAAGCCCCCCATTCTTCAAGGTAATACCAAAAACATAAACCGGGATAAATACACTGTAAACCCAGCTACAAAGCAATCCTACCATAAGGCCACATGAAACAATAACTAATGACTAGAGGAGATCCATACAGTTCTCCACTACGAAGCGAACAATCTCCGGACACTCTGGATACTTCTCCCTCAGAGAGATTATTCCCCCGCGATAAGCCGTATCAAGAATATAGTGGAGCTTAACAAGATCCGACGACTTCGAACCATAGAACCAGTCTACAATCCTATAAAGTAGCCGTCTCCCCCGGGGACTCCTCCAATCATGTGTCATTACCCCCTTAACTCTCATACCAGACATTAACGCATGAGCCGTTTGACACTCCCAGCTACTGTTATTGGAGCAGTTCTCTCTTACAAAGTATCGTAGTATCCCTTTGGTTCTTTCAGGATGATCGATTAGCGTCTCTATTTGTGAGACTGAGTCTATTAGATGTGTCTTTCCAGTCATCTTTAGATACTTGTATGCACAGTATACGTGAACGTCCCGGTCCGGCACATTGCATCCTCCTGTGACAGGCCCGCACTTATTCTGGAAACCTGTTACAAGAGATATAATTCTTCACCTCACATCAAGGACTATGCTGTATGATTCTCCATCTATGAACGCAACAGTAATCATTACGGGCCCAGATATGTTCTCTATGTCAAGATGGCTGGATACACCCTTGAGATCAATCGTTATAGTGAAGGATCTCGGACCGAAGTCCTTTAGGTTAATGTACTTTGTTGCGTCGACGATTTTGGCTCCTGATACGAGATAGACTTTGTCGACGTCGAACAGGAACATGTACTCGTGGCCTGAGATGCCCTGTATTGATATGTATACTGTGTCCTCTGGAGAGTATCCTTCCACCACGAGGAATAGGGCCATGTGATCCTTGTCTAGGACAGCTTCTTTCAGCACTGGCTTTGAAGAGACCTTTTCTAGCGTGTGACTTGATTCTTCTTGTGTATACGTATAGCTAACTCCGCTGTATAATGTTGCTATTGTTAGCAGCATTAGCAGCGTTAGTGTTA
>JALUDS010000027.1:0-1314 GCA_027043945.1 Acidilobaceae archaeon | reverse complement strand
TCTCTGCTCCTTACATCTTGGAACTCCATTCTCCCCGGCTCATATTTACCTGTGAGTGCTCCCTTAGCTATAGGACTCCATGCTTGTATAGTTATCCCATTGCTCTCAGCATATGGTATGAATATATTCTCGGCCTGTCTCTCAATGAGGTTATACTTCACTTGTATCAATTGAATGTCATGCTTTGCCAAACACAACCGGAATGATTCTACTAGCTCTATGGGATAGTCGCTCAGGCCTAGATAGTTTATTTTCCCCAGGTTAACCAGTCTTTCGAGCGTTCTAGCGTACTCGCATGTGGGGAAATTGTGCCAGCATGGGGGCCAATGAATTAACAGTACATCTATATGTTTAAATCCAAGATTTTCCAGGCTTTTCTCTACTGCACGGAAAATATCGTTCTTGCCTAGAAAATCACCTGGAATTTTAGTAGTAATAGTGATTTCATCTCTATTCACACTCATTTCCCTTAACGAGTAACCGAGCATTTTCTCACTAGTCCCCATGCCGTAGATCATAGCCGTGTCGAAAAAGTTGATCCCACGGGCCAAGGCTCTCTCAACAATCGCTTTAGCGTCTTCGGGCCTTGTCACCCCCCAAGCATCGGAGAATTGCCATGTTCCAAGGCCTATCCTAGATATTTTTATCCCAGTACGGCCTAACGTAACATATTCCATTTATAGTCTCCAGAGAAAACGTATTGCATAATAAAATATAAACTGGTGTCATAACAGCCTTCCAGCACACTCTCTACGGCCGCTACGTGATAATATTAAAACTATACATCTCTATCCGTAGTTCTCCTATGTTCATATTAACTCTCTAGCTCGATACGACTAGGTTAATGGAAATGTCAATATTTTTAAGTAATTACACGTTAGATCATCGAAGTGCTCTGGATTGTTGTGCTAGGATTTTAAAGGTAGGAGATGGATATGAATGGGCATAGGATTATAACAGGTTTCATGGTATTGCTCATGGTAATAATATCGTTGTCTATTCTAAACCCACTATACCTGAAGGCAGAGTCAAGTAGTTCTAAGCCTACCCAGATGGAAATACCGTTGTCGAGTAATTATCTCTTAGCATATATCGACTGGAGTAGGGATGGGAGATACCTGGCTACCACATACTATATCCCTGGGCAACACAGGAGTGGGCTAATAATATATGACTTAGAGGATGGCAGGATCGTATTAAACAAGACGAGTTTCCCTCCAGTAGGAGTGGCCTCTGGCGGCATATCATCTCTGGCATGGAGCCCGGACGGGTCTATCCTAGCTGTAGCTGTAGGCGTAAGGTATGGCCGAGGGG
>JALUDS010000026.1:0-17720 GCA_027043945.1 Acidilobaceae archaeon | reverse complement strand
CAATGGATTCGAGTAGCTCTCTTGGATCAATATCTTCTCCCTCTATACCGAGGCGAGAGGCCAGCACCGATAACAGGTACTCCTCCGCGTCTTCCAACGGATCTGATCTTGTCCTTGGCGTCTCCCCGGGATATAGGAATATAATTGGCCAAGGAACTGTGGCCAGCAACAATATGGCTAATATTACTGTTGGAGAACGATCCTCTACTATACCGGGTATACTAGCTATTGTAGTTGCTAGCTCGTTTGTGAGCCGGTTCAGGACATTTGCTCTTTTCGACGACAATATAATATAATGAGTATTATCTATGATTATTGTGGAAACATTACGTGTAACATTATCGACGAGTTGCTGTGCAAGAGTTCTTGTGGGAGAAAATCCCGCTAAGTATCCTCCGTATAGGAAATTAGCAAATATTGATGAGTCACCCACAACCAATACAACTCCCTTTCCTACCTTGTAGAGCACTGCGGCCGGACTACCATCCTCATATGTACATAGTACTTCTCCACCCGGTACAGTATCGAGCCTAGTAGCCTTTGTTGTATAGTAGTGGTCTGATCCACAATTTAGGCCTACTATGTATCCCCAGCCCTCACCTTGATGGGCCCGAGACTCATTGAATATTATTTCTCCTATTCCGCCGACCCCGAGCGAGTTTAATAAAACAGAAACATTTCCAGATTCATCTGCTATAAGAAGATTAAGCTTACCCGTCTTCACTTCCTCGGCTATAATATTTGCCTCTGTCCTATTGAACGGTTTATCGGGTCCTAGTATAATGTAGAGTATCCTGCCGTTATCCTGAGAGGAGAGATCCTTTACTCCTCCGAGTACCACGTTATGATGTGAACGTGTGAGATCGGACACGAATAGGCTTGTGCCTCCCGGACCATTATTTTCAGGGCTTGTTGATAGTAACGGGTAGCGTTGACTAGGCCTTTCTCCGGGACTCATTGCAATAACGAGCAAGAGTCCTATTATTAGGACTATCAGTGCTTTCTTAGCCAATCTACTAGCCCCCTTGCTGTGCTTTCTATAAAGTTGACTTCGTCGATCGTAGGCTCTCCTTTTCCATACATCGATTTATCATAGTGATCTGCTAGGATCAGTGACTCCGGGCTATCTATTACTTTGGCTAGTTCCTTCATGGTTTTTGATGAATAACTCTTACCCATCGATTGTTCAAGCGAGCTCCGTAAATACAAGTATATTTGACGGAGTTTTTTCCTAAGCCCCTGATAACTATATGCTACACTGATTATACCAGTACCTTCTATTCCTTCGAGCTGGGTCTTAACAGGGTTCTCTTTCCTGTATAATGTATATATCATGTAGAGTGTGATTAGAAACACTATAGCGTATATGGCTAACGTTCCAAGTAGTGACCATAGGTTATTATAGGGCTCTGGATTACCTTGTATAGCTGTTGTGGTTTGAGGAGTGTACGTTGTATTTACTAGTATATGCTGGCCTGTAATATTGAGGAATCCTCCTGTTGTTGCTCCTGAGGGTGCACCTGGTATCACGTGATGCGAGTTACTTAGCAACTCTCAACTCCCTTCAAGATTCTATTATCGCGATTGGTTCCATGCTATATTACATACATGGAGTGGTTGGCCTCCCGTCCGTCACCGCATTGTAATTGGGCTCTTGGAATACATTAATATTCCGGAAGTATCTAACAATGCAATAACCGTGATATAATCCAATATATCGGCATGAATAATAATCCGTGAATATCCATATTATTCTATGAGAGGGCGTGGATAGCTGTGATAGATCAATCATTCCTCGAAAAAGTCCTTGACTATATGCAGAAAAATGGATCCTCATATAGTGAAGCAAGGTTTCACAAGCTAACAGGTTTCTCTTTTACCATGCTCAACGGTCAACTAATAGGAGCAAGCTACAAAGACTCAACAGGAGTAGCTTTACGGTCCCTAGCCAACGGAGGACTTGGCTTCTCCTCCACAAGCCTAATAACAAAAAACTCGATCCTTGAATCGGCAAGTAGAGCACTAAAAGCCGCAAAGTCACAGAAAGACTTCAAGCCGAGAATAGGACTCTCCGAGGAATATCTCGCTAGAATCTCTTATCGTGTCTCGGAGAAGAAGCCTATAAGTGACTGGAGCGATGAAGACCTCATAAAATATTTCCAAGACTTATACAAGGGTCTCGACCTGGATAAGAGGATAAACGTTACACAAGTCCTATTAATGTTCAAATACGACATAGAGGAGAAACTCCTAGTAACAAGCGATGGAGCATTCGTGGAATCCTATATCCCAAGAATAGAAGTATTCTACTCGATAACCGCCGAGTATCAAGGCGAGAGAGCTAACAGATGGAACCAGCTTGGCGGAAGTGGAGGCCTAGAATTACTGGAAGAATTGAAAATAGCCGATAACCTAGAAGATGACTCCAAGAGTCTCTCAATTTATTTGCGCGAAGCAGAACCGAGCCCCTCCGGAAAAATGGACGTAGTACTAGGCCCAGAGATAGTAGGCCTAGCGATGCACGAAGCTGCAGGACATCCAAGCGAGGCGGACAGAGTCCACGGCAGAGAAGCTGCCCAGGCAGGATTAAGTTATAGGAGGAGGCTTGAGCCAGGCTACAAGATAGGCAGCGAGCATGTAACAGTAGTTGACGATCCTACAATACCAGGTAGCCATGGATTCTACCTTGTGGACGACGAAGGTGTCCCTGCTAGACCAAGATACCTGATTAGAAACGGATACCTGGAAGAATACCTTCACAACAGGGAGACGGCCTATGAGATGAACACCCATAGCAATGCATCCGCCAGGGCTAAGGAATGGTGGGCCGAGCCTATAGTTAGGATGGCGAATACTTATCTCGTACCCGGAGACTACAGCCTCGACGAACTCCTAGAAGACGTAAAGCACGGCGTATACATAAAGAAGTATATGGAGTGGAACATCGACGACTACCGGTGGAGAGCCCGCTACGTCGGCCTCGAAGCCTACCTAGTAGAGAATGGTAGAATAACTAGACCAGTAAAGAATCCTGCTCTAGAAGTAAACAGCGTAGAATTCTTCTCAAGCATAGACGCGATAGGAAAGGACCTAGCATTCTACGCCGGGACCTGTGGCAAAGGAGAACCCGGCCAAGGAGTCCCTGTCTGGTTCGGAGGCCCGCATATCCGTATGAGAGGGGTGAGAATATTATGAACCTAGAAGAGTTCGCAAAGAAACTAGTCGAGAATATAAAAGGACACGTCCCAGAATACATAGTACAGTTAGAAGCCGAAAACTCGGTAATGCTAAAACTAGCCAATGGCAAGCCATCGGTGACACAGTCCTGGAACGAAATCAGAGTCAACCTATACCTCGTGAAAGACGGCAGGATGACCGTGTCAAGTTTTAGGACAAGTAGTCCAGATGAGGCAATAGAAAAATCTATCCGGATACTTGATAAACTGACTCCCTCACCACTATACGCTCCCCTACCCGAGTCAAACGGAGCACCTTACCAGCTTGTTGACGAGAACGTTAAGGAAATGGCTATATCAGGAGATATATCACAGATGATATCAGACTTATCCTTAACGGAACTAACAAACTCCGCCGGTGCAATAACCGTATCCTACAAGTCACAGCTCCTTGTAGGAAGCAACGGTGCCTGGCTAAAAGGAGAATCCACCAGTTTCCAAGGCTATCTAAGAATCTTCCGCGGCGACGATGCTAGCGGACAGTGGAGCTGGACCTCCACGCGATACGAGCCAGGCAAGGCCAAAAAGGCAATAGAGAAAGCCGTAGAGCTCGCTGAGACCTGCCAGTCTCTTCCACAAGTAAAACTTGAAACTCGAGATTATAAGATACTCCTATCACCAATGATTGTAGGAAATTTGCTACAATACGTGACGATGGCAGCTAGTGGCGCCAGCCTGATCTTTGGAATGAGCTTCTTCCGCCCAGACGATCTTAAACAACAAGTCGCCAGCGAACAGCTAAGCGTAATCGATGATCCACACTATGAGGATCTCCCAGGCTATAGACTATTCGACGACGAGGGCGTTAAGACCTTCAGGAAACATATCTTGAACAAAGGGATATTTGAAAACATTCTACATAATAGTAAAACAGCACGATTACTCGGTGGAGAAACAACAGGGAACGCAGGTATAATCCAGCCAACACCGTTCAACATAATCGTAGAGCCAGGAGACCTAAAAGAAGAAGAGCTATTAGAAGCTCTAGGCGATGGAATATATGCTACAAACAACTGGTACACAAGATTCCAGAACTACGTAGAAGGCACATTCTCCACGGTCACCAGGGACGCACTACTACTAGTACGCGGTGGTAAGCCAGTTGGATGCTCTAAACGAGCACGAATCACCGGCTCTCTGAAAGATCTCATAAAGAATATTGTTGGCTTGGGCGAGGAGCTATGGCCTATCCAGTGGTGGGAGGTAAGTATACCGAGCCTACTTCCACACATAATAGTCGAGACAAAAATAACTGCAGAATAGAAGGGAGAAACAATATAGGACAGGTCTAGAATCAATGTCTTCTCTTCTTTTTCTACTTACATTTTTCCAAAAGCCTCTGGACTATATCACGGAGTTCTTCAGGCGACTTAAAACCGGGATGGACAGACACCGAGACTATTTCTCCATTCTTTTTACATACAGAAACTATAGTAGGAGTGCCAAAAACAGCCATGGTATCAAAAAGCTTTGCAGCTTCTCGCGAGCTACAATCTTCCTCGAACCATCCACAAAGCACTACTACAAGTGAAACCTTCTCCTGTAGCTCCTTAGTCATATCGTTCCATGTTTTATTGAATTCTTTACAAGCAGGACATCTTGCATTTGAGAAATATAATATTGAAGCCCCGTTTGGTATGTCTTTTATACTGGATATGAGTGTCCAGCCCTTTCCATCATATATGTAGATGCCATGCTCCATTTCGTGTGAGACCTCTTCATACGGGCTCTCAGTCATTTTATCCCACCACAATCTAAATGTTACCCTATTCAACATTGATAATCGTCAGTAAATATCAAATTTATGACAACAAATATAACACCAATAATATCTCCTGAGAACTAACCACTTCCAACTACGGTCAAGAGTATGAGTTGTTCGCTATCAATAATTATCATTAACCCTAATATTCTGGAGTCTCTGCCACTAGTATTTAGGAGATAGAGATGTTTCTATTGAATGGTAAGAAGATCCTAGTTACAGGTGCAAGTAGAGGCATAGGCTTCGGTATTTCCAAGATACTAGCACACCACGGAGCCCATCTATACTTGACAAGTTTGGACCCAACCCGTCTGGAAGAAGCTGTGCAAAAGATAAACCAAGATCCAAATACAAGGGGAACAATAGCTGGCTATAGTGCAACGGATCTGTCTCGACCTGGAAACGGCTCCACTATTGTTAAGAAAGCCGTGGATTCAATGAACGGACTTGACGGTATAGTTTATGTTCCACCGCCTCCACCTCCAGGCTTCTTCGATGAGCTCACATCAGACGACTGGAGATATAGTAGTCAGGTTCTCATTCATAGCGCTGTAGAAATAGTTAAAACCGCACTGGATTCGTTGAAGGAAAGTGCTCGTTCAAACAGGAATCCCAGTATTGTATTCGTGACAAGTATTGCTGCATGGGAGCCTGACCCTGTCATAACAACCAGTAGCACTCTCCGTATCGCGTTACACGGTTTAACCCAGGTTCTAGCGAGAGATCTAGGAAGATACGGTATTAGGGTAAACGCCATAGTGCCAGGATATATTTTGACAGATAGGCTAATGAGCCTAGCTAAGAAACGGATGCCGGATAATCCTGAAAAATATCTTGATAGCCTAAGAGAAAAGATACCATTAGGACGGATAGGTACCCCCGAAGACATGGGTTATGCAACGTTATTCCTTCTAAGTGATGCCTCAAGCTATATTAACGGTGCAATCATACCGGTTGACGGCGGCCTCCATAGAAAAACAATATAGTTATTTTATCGCGGGAACATCATTAACATTTCCTTAATTATTTCCTGAGAATGACATATGCTATGACTATAATGCTCAGTCCTGCTATAGCGAGCCTTGAATATATGTTCCAGTTTAATAGTATAATGATCCATCCTATAACTGGTATCCTCAGTTTCAGCGCTCCTATAACGATATCGCTTGTTATAACATAGGGATCTGGTTCCGCATTGGCGTCTCCCTTAGTCCTTATCGTGTTATCGTCGAGAACACTGTATATCCTGTGAGTTATTATAACTCCATTATAGTCAAAAGAGATGATATCCCCAGTCTCATAGCTCGACTTTGGCGAGACTACTACGAGGTCACCAATGTTCAATGTTGGCTCCATGCTACCTGTCACTACTACATATGCTCTATATCCACTCGATAATCCTGCTAGAATCCCTATAGAGGATACGGCCAGTACTCCTATAACGAGTATTGTTTTCCAAGATAAGCTTCCCTTGTATTCTTGTAGCTTCTTTCTTGTTAGAGATGTGGCCGTGTAGGCTACGACTAGGATTGTTATTGTGGCTAGTACTGAATGTGCTAGGACTGGGCCATTAAACTGTATAGGAGACAATGACCATGCCAGATATACCGTTGACATGAAACCTGTTAATGCCAGCAACCCGTATTTCTGGTATAATAGTGTAGCGGCCATACCTAATCCGAACAAGAGTATTAGTGTCGAGATATAGGTTGTTCCTGGTGAGACAATGTAGAGCGCCGAGAGTATTCCTCCTGCTATCGGTGCTAGTAGTGATTTATCGTCTTCATCGCTGTAGACTATTGCTTCAACTGTCTTTATTATGATCGAGAATGTTAATCCTATAGATAATGCATATATCCAGAATAGGACATATGCTACTCCCCCAAAATTAATGGACTGTATATTGTAAATTACCCATTGTAGTCCAAGAAATATAACATATGAGAGTCCAGCTAAGGTAACACCTATAGTGAACGCGCCTGCTTGTATCTTTGGGTTCTTCGCCCCTGAAGGCTTGTAGATATAGATGTATAGCGAGCCTAGGACGGCTAGGATCCCAAGAGAAAATATTGCTAATAACATATAGTAGCCTGAGAGTGACCCTGATAGCTCCGATGATATTCTTGGCACAAAATTGGATACTCCGTAGAAAGACACGATAGATAATATGAGAAATATCTCGTTTGTATGCCTTTTGAGGCCGTGGGAAAAACCGTTCATTTTATGTCTCCGCCTCGCATAACATTATTGTTATTCATTGTGTGTTATGGGAGAGCCTGCACTGCATAGTAGTGGATGTAGAACGCCGGGTTATAGGCGTCTCCACAGCTCTCTCCCATGTATTCCTCATGTTGCTGTAGCTCGTCGCTTATCCCTATCCATACGAATATTATGGTCTTCTCGCCTGGCATCAGGATATTGTCAGTGTCATATTGCATTATTGTTGTACTTGTTGTGTCCGTGTAGAGTACTGTGCCCGATTCCATGTTTGACTCTAGGCTCATTGCTGTACTCATACTGTTGACGTTGTTAAGCCACCATGAGAGTGGCTTAGTATATGGGCTTGTCCATCCATCTTGTATCGATGCAATACTGTAGTTTAGTAGGTCGAACTCACCATTATAGAATGGCGCGTCGAATACTGGGTTAACCAGTATATAGTCTGCTAGGTCTCCAGGGCATCCTGTCCCAGTTTCGAACCAGAACGTTACATGTACTGGTATAGTTCCTTCGTTTCGTACTTGGAACACATATGCTCCGTACCCATTGGGATATGCATTTACTAGGTTGATTCCTATTATGCCTGTCTGTCCTGGTCCATCACCACTTGCCCTCACACCTGCGTCGAAGTGCATTACAGTGTTGGTGTTCCAGGATAATCCTGTTGGTGTTATATCCCATTCTAAGCTTCCTGTTGACATTGATCCTTCGATCTTTACCTGATCATTCCAATGCGATACTGTAAATCCTGGTCCTACCATTGTTAGTGTTAGTACTGCTAGTAGTCCTAGCGAGGCTATTATTACGTATTTGTTATTCATACTCTATCTCCTCCCTCTCACTTATTTGAGTTATCGGCACGGCTCGACGATCGGACACATCGTCACTACCACTTTAATGGCTCCGAGTATCATATCGTGTCACCGTGCCATGGCTAGGTTATTCTTGTATTATGGAACTGCCTGTATCCATGTTAAGACTAGGCTGAACTCCATGCTGGTGTCCATCATTGCTTCTGGCGCGTTAGGGTTCTGTGTTAGGCCTATACATAGTAGGAACCACTGTGATTCTCCGACGTCCAGTGTTAGTAGTCCTTGTGGGTCTGCTGTGAAGTCATAGTCGTATACTAGGCTTCCGCCATCTAGATGTGCTAAGAGTAAGGGTGTTCCTCCTCCTAGGTAGTATAATTCTGCTGTTACGTATTCTCCGTATGTATCCCAGTCGAATGTACTACTGCTTGTTAGTGTTATCATTGTTTCATTTGTCTCTGCAGGAATTGTTCCGTTGTTGTCGATATTGAATACAACGCATCCCTCGTATCCTGGATATACGTTGCTCATTGTTATTATCAGTGAGTCGTTGACTCCTCCGTCTACGTCGTCTCCGTCGTCCCAGTTAGCTAGCGATGCGGAGATATGGCCGACGTCCAATGAGTTCTCATTATCGTAAAAGTCTTCGAGACTCATCTGGACATCGAAGGTACCCATGCTTATGCTTCCCTCTACCTTGACGTCATCGTCCCAGTGTGAAAGCGTCATACCGCTCATTGTGAGCAGTAATAACGGGACTATAGCCAAGACGAGGGCTACTTTCTCTTTATTCTTCATTTTTATACGTTCCGACTGTTTGTACAGTCACTATATACTGTATATTCTAAAGTTTTTATCCTTAAAATAACTATAAAAACCCTAAGACTATTGTTTAAATAAAATATAATATCGAGAATTAGTATCTATTAATCAAAATGTTACACAATAATTACTAAACAATAAAGACAATACTTAACAATATAAAATTAGTAAAATTAAAACTATGTATTCATAAAAATTACTTATACTAGTATTTTTTCAAAAGATCCAAATTAAGAGCCCTACGTCTAACAAATAACACCACTAGTAAAGAAACAACCAATCCCAAAAATATTCCGATCGGAAACCAGAAATCGATAAGGCTAGAAGCATAATCACTATACGGAGAACGACCGAGACCAAGATCATACATTTCTACAAGAGCATAGGAATACTTCATCCTCTGCAACGGCTTAATCTCAAGATATACAAACATGAGGGGATTCAATACAAATATCAATGTCTCTATTATCCAGAGCTTATGAGCCATCCTAAGCATCAACGGGATAACTCCGAGACCAATTGTGAGACCAGCCAGAAAATAGAATACCCTCAAGAAATCAACAATCCCAAAATAGAGGGAAAGATCCTCTAAATCCTTAATTATCACCCAGTTACGGGTAACCATAACTGCTTGGCCTGTATCTGGTCTAACAACTACCTCCATAGACGTATAAGTATAATCATAGGCTACCTTAAAGAATACCAGACCTAAAACAATTAGCCCTGCAAGGGCTAGTAGAAGATAAATACTGTACGCCTCACCTGTTACAGGATATATCCTCCGATCTCGAATAACCGTATAGATATGCCGTATAGTGATATAGATTGCTCCTGCTAACGGGAGAAGGACGGTTACAATTATAAATGGAAGATGATTAAGGAATACTGTCATTGCATCCAAGCCTACCCCACCCAATTTACTTCTTGCTATACAGCATACGGATCACTACAAGATAAGTTATAACTTCCAATCGTCCTAGAAGCATAGCCGCTATCAATATGAGCTTTACAGATACCGCTGCTGACGCCGCTGATATACCCGTGCTCAGGCCTACGTTGCCCATTGCACTCGCAACCTCGAATATAATGTCTCCTAGATCATATTGTGGTGCCACAAGCGCCAAAGTCATCACAAGAAGCGTATAAGCACCAATAAAGGCAGCCACTGTGGCTAGAGTTCTTCTCACCAATGTCTCATCTAGAAAATACTTTCCTACAGTTCGTCTAGGTACATATCCGGGTGGATGAGTTAGCAGATCTGACTCCATAGAGATAGCTTTCGCAGCTATTATCAGTCTCAGAACTTTTATTCCTCCAGCTGTCGAAAAAGCGCTTCCTCCTATAATACTGAGAACTGCTAGCAATAGCTTATATGCTTCTGGAGTGCTGTGGAGGTTTCCTGCCTGGAATCCTGCAGTTGCGAAAGCCGATACTACGTGGAAGACTACTTGAAGAAGACTATACGAGTTGTGGAACGATGAATAGAGCTTCCACGCCATTACCGAGAATAATATTGATAGAGCTATAATAGAGAGCTGGGCACGTAACTCTATACTTGTAAACACTTGTGAGAAGTTTCCTCTGAGCATGTTATAGTGATCGCTAAAGCTTACCGCACCCAGGAACATCACTATCATACCCGCGAAGAGAACCCCTGGTTTATCCATATAGTATCCGAGACTGCTACTATGTGGCGAGAAACCTGCAGTGGCAATACCGGTCATTGCGTGGTTAACGGCGTCATATACGCTCGTGCCCGCCGACACAAATAGGAGAATTCCGATACCTGTCAGTATTAGATATATGACTGCCATCAGTACAGCTGTCCGTTTAAAGCTCGCCTCTAACCGCTCAAATTTTCCCTCGGCAAGGTATAGTACAGCCGCAGATACACCGGGAGGGGCCAGAATTGCAATCGTCAATATAACTATTCCGAGACCGCCTTCCCACTGCATCAACGTCCTCCATATCTTGATTGTATCTGGAACCTCATCAACACTAGGTACATAGACTCCGTGCCAGCTACTAGGCTCACCAGTTAGAATAGTGAGGCCTGTTGTAGTCCATCCACTCACGCTCTCGAATGCAGCGTCAATGTATGGTATCCCAGCGGCTATCTTGAATGGTAAGGCTGCGAGGAGTGGAATAAGGAGCCAGAGAAGAACGGTTGTAAGAATCGCCTCTTTCTGTCTTATCGTCGCGCCCCGACCCACGTTGTAGAGGATCCATCCCACGACAATGAATAGGAGCCCAGATAGAAACATCACTGTCCCAGGCCATTGTTCATAACTATAACCGAAGTCGTATCTGATAAGCCCATATATTCCTGCGGCTAGGAGTGATAGGCTTGTCGCCATTATAGCGAGGCCAGTTACCCAGGCCAGCCTTCTCAATACGTCGACGACGCCCATTACCTAGACCTCGCACGATATACTCTCGATAGATCCTCATCGCAGGGCTTCATCATCCGTCTCAAGGGTCAGAGTCGGAGGTTTCATTCATCTCTGCCTAACTTCTCACATGTATTACGCATAACCATGTAGTTCAAATACATTTGGGGTAGTTCCAGGTAAATTATATTGTTCTTAGCCATCTATGTAACGTAATCTTAATTTCTAACTTCGACGCCTATATTATTCCCGGTGCATGAATCATTGACAAATACTGCCCTAATAGTAGAAGACCTCTGGAAATCCTATGACCAAGTCATTGCGTTGAGAGGCGTATCCTTTGAGATTAGGAAAGGCGAAATATTCGGACTAATAGGCCCCAATGGAGCTGGAAAAACAACAACTCTCAGGATAATTGCAGGTATACTCCACCCAGACAAGGGAGTTATACGAATATATGGCAAAGATCCTATGCGCGACGAGGTCGAGGTCAAACGTATTATAAGCTATCTTCCCGAAGATGCTGGAGTATACCGGTTCCTCAAGGGAATAGAATTCCTCCGCTTCCTAGCAGAGATATACGCCGAGACAACAGAGGAAGCCGAGAGAATGATAGAGTACGGTAGCAGGATCTCAGGCCTTGGAGAAAGACTATGGGATCCCATGAAGAGCTATAGCAAGGGAATGAAACGAAGACTACTACTAGCCTCCACCCTCATGACAAAACCGAAGCTAGCAATACTAGACGAACCGACAAGCGGACTAGACGTCTACCATAGCGTTCTTATGAGGAAGGCTATCAAAAACTACGTAAAAGAGACCGGCGCCTCTGTGCTATTATCTAGCCACAACATGCTGGAAGTAGAATACCTCTGTGACAGAGTAGCATTCATAGACAAAGGCCAAATAATAGCTGTAGGCACGCCCGAGGAACTCAAGCAACAATTCGACGCATCAAACCTCGAAGAGGCATTCATAAATGCAGTCGGTGGAGAGGTGGAGGAACATGTCGCGTAAGAAGAGTAAGCTAAGGATACTCATTGTTAAAGAACTTAAGGAGCTCTCAAAAGAAAGAATTGTCCTCTTCGGGCTCCTGCTAGGTCCCCTAATAATGTATGCGGTAATGGGTGGATTAGCTGGAGCAGCAGCGGGTAAGGTCGTGGAGCAGGCAGCAAAACCTCCTAAAGTAGCTATACTTTTCGAGGGAGGCGAGCCAGGTAACATAACCAAGGCGTTGGCACAGGCGTTGAACGCTACAATATATACGGGTATCTCGGTAGAGGATCTCCTCAACATGGGATACAATTCTATTCTCTTGCTGAACAATAGTTTTGAGGAGAACATTACGAAGGGTATACCTGCGTCGATCACGCTCATATACAAGCCTGAGAGCATAGGATTCGTCGAGCTCAGCAAGCCTCAAGGAATAGCTGGAGCAGTATCATCCATAGTACTGCAAGTTGTAGCAGATTACCTCAAACAATATATGCCCGACATAAGTGCAGGATTCCTAAGTAGTCCCGTTAGAACAAATATTGAATATTATTATAAGGGAGAATTGCTATCAGCCGATCAGCTCCAAGGCCTAGTAATGGGTGTCAGCCTAGCCATCCCCCTAGCAGTACTTATGACCGCTGTATCTGCCACTCAGGTAGCAGCTATCAGCTTCGGCCTGGAAAAGGAGGCTAAGACACTTGAGAAACTATTCACCCTGCCTGTTTCACGTAGAAGTCTTCTCGTTTCGAAACTAGCGGCTGTAACCGTATTAGCGATTGGAGGAGTATTCAGCTACATGGCCGGACTATACATCTACTTGAAGATGGTTGAAAGAGGCTTCGCCGCTGCAGCAGCGGAGCAGACGGGCGAGGAAGCTACTCTTGGCTTTACGATTACTCTTCCTACATCTGCTATAATCGTTCTAGGTATTGGTCTAGCACTGACACTATACGTAAGCATTGTCATAGGATTCATTGTAGGTAGCCAGGCCAGTGATGTTAGGGGTAGCCAGCTGGCTGCCAGCTATATAAGCTTCGCCCTAGCAATACCGTTATTCATGATGTTCTTTGGAGTAGACTTAGCCCAGCTGTCCACCGGTGTAAAGATACTCTTGGCCTTGGATCCATACGCTGTTCTCAGCATGATTGCTACATCTAGTATCACAGGAGACCACCAGATGGTGCTATCCGGGTTCGGCATACTCGTAGCACAGGGAACATTCTGGACATTGATAGCGACTAGGCTATTGAGTAGTGAAGCCCTGATAACCGGTCACCCACTTATAATGAGGCTCAAGAAGAGGATGACACGGTCTCGATAGAGCACTCTGGCGCATATAGTGGAGAAGGCTCTGGAGTCGGCGCAGGATCACTTGCCATCAAACAATATATTTTCTTTGCCCATTCCTCCTGCTCCTCCCAGTATCCTTCAAGTACTCCCTTACCAAGAAGCCTAGTTATCGCACGCTTATATCGAGGGTGTATTCCCAGGGGCTTGGCCAGTGCCAAGGGGCTTCCTGGTAGCGGCATGAAAGTGTGGAGTCTAAGTCTGGCCCCTAGCTCTACAAGCTTATTCATTACTTCTATCGTGGCCTCGACATCGTCCTCTGTCTCTCCAGGCAACCCAAACAATATGTCAATAACAGGTACGAATCCTTCCTCTACGATGAGTCTAGCCGTGTCGAGCGCCTGCTCTACGCTATGGCCCCTCCTCATACTGGATAAGAGCCTATCACTACCTGTCTGAAGACCTATGCTGATTTTCTTGTTGCCAGCATATTTTCTAACTATTCGTAGAACTCTTCTATCAATGTATTCTGGCCGTGTCTCGCTTGGGAAGCTTCCTAGGAACGGTATTCCTCCAAGCCTTCTAACGCCTTTTAGGAGTTCTTCTATTGCGTCGTGGTTGATTACTCCTTCTCCAGGACTCATATAAGCGAATCCGATGGGTGCTGTGAACCTGATCCTTCTTCGATTCCCCTTTACTATATAGTGCCTTGCTATATCGAGGACGCGCCCGGTTGAACGATATCTTATCTTCTTTTTGAAGAGCCATGGGACTTGACAGAACTTGCACGTGTTATGGCATCCCCGCATGATTTCTATTGGAGGATATAGATCCATAGTCTCCGAGTAACCTTTATAGTCGTCTAGATCTATGTGGATTATCCTAGTAACC
Source organism: Acidilobaceae archaeon (assembly GCA_027043945.1). Lineage (GTDB taxonomy): Archaea > Thermoproteota > Thermoprotei_A > Sulfolobales > Acidilobaceae > S143-63. Next base: position 3,307 of record JALUDS010000026.1, on the reverse strand, counting down.
TTAAAACGTGAACCATCCCAAAAAGCTATGTTAGGGATATCGTCCTTCTCCCTATAACCCATATAGTATTCTACTATAGCCTCTAATGCGGACTCTCCATCGCCTACCACAGCTATGTCTACGCCATCTCTAAGCACTTGCCAGTATGCCCCTTCAACATGCGGCCCTCCTGCAACGACCCTGTACTCAGTCGCTACACTTCTTATCTCGTCTCTCAGATCGAGATATACTAGAGTGGAGAGACCATACAGTATAATGACGTTGTAGCCTCGTTCACCTAGCTGTCTCGCCTGGGGTCTTGGATCCTCATCTGTTAATAGAATCTTTATCTTGTTCTCCTTATACCACTTAGTTTCTTCAATTACACCTACTAATGGTGAGAACGCATTCTTTGCACCATATGCCGACCGTATTATTAGTCCTAGGCGTTTGTGCCCGGACATCTCCGATGTATCCTCCCTGGTCAATATTATGGAGACTTGGTTTTCCTGGATATCAACGATTCCCAGTTGATACTGCTATGCGGGATAAATCTCCTCTTCCTCCTCTGGCTCCGGCTTTTCCTTCTTTCTCATGACTATCACTATAGCCATCGTTCCCAGAACGATCACTATTCCTCCCACTATTATAGAGACTATCTGCGACGTCTTCTCCTCTGCGGGGTTCATTATCGCGTATACTCTACCCCAGTCATCGCCTGCTAGTATGAGTCTGCCGTCGCCCGATATAGCTAGGCTAGTTATCGTCCCGTAGATTGTGGTCTCGTATGCTTCGTCTACGCCTTTCTTGAAAATATAGATCGTCTTGTCACCTGATACAACTATGTTATCACCCTTATAGTCGACGCTTATGTAAGAGGCATCCTTAATTATCTCTGTCCTGTATGTCTTCTCTATTGTGTCAATAAAGGTCACATTGATATCATCGTTCTTCAACGCGATAAGGCTCACATCAGCGCTAGCAGCGATCACCGGAATACTACTTATCTTAAGCCGTGCACTCCAAGACTCTCCATCAGCAATAGTAATCTCGGTCAATGTACACTGCAGTCCAGAAACAAGACAGTATCCGAGTCTAGTACCTTCATCGTCTATCGATAGCATCGCTAAGGATCCTTCTCCGTTCACTGCGTATGATTTTATCAGTGTTCCACTTGAATCATACAGCTCCACTTTTCTTATATCTGGCCTGAATACCACCACTATACCATTATCAGTCACTGCAACTCTTATGCCCGTGAAGTAGATTATACTTGATAGTTGTATGTTGAGGCTCGCGGTCTTCTCCCCATTACTGTAAAGTTCTAGGACAAAGTACGGGTTTGCAGAGTCTACTTCTAAAGGTCTATATGCTATCGCCACATAGCTGCCTCCATGACTTATATCGTAGGAGAGCGTATAGCCGGGTATGAGTACACTCCATAGCCTTTTACCGTCCCCACTATACGCATAGTAGACCTGGCCATCTTCGACAGTCTCCGCTACAAGTAGTATGATCTTCTTGTCTGCTAACTTGAAGACAGGATTAAACAAGTCGTCAAATGCTATGTCGGTGAATCGTTTTATCGTGATCTCGTTCCCGTCCTTGTCCAAGAAATATACATAGCCGGAATCGTCGAGGACGAATATGTGCTTTGCATCATATGATACCTGGATATCGACTATTTTTCCCCGAGCAGCATACCTCCATAGTATAGATTGCTCTTCTGCAACGGTATGTAAGGTTAAGGCCCCTAATTGGACTATAACTAGTGGTATCAATAGTATGACTCCTAGGGATCTCAGTGATTGATTCTTCATTAGTCTATGCCCCGCTCTTACTTATTGCATGTAGAAGCTAATCTTAGTATTGTATCAACTGCATCGTCATCCTGTCTCCACAGGCCCACAGTTTTGACAGATTTAACTCCGTATGGAGCATATACCTCGAGGTCATAGTCGCTGTCTCCTACAAAGATTATCTTGTCCCGACTATAGCCTAGCTCTTCTAGTTTAGATAAGTGTGGTTCTCCCTTTGAAAGTCCATTAATAGGATCATGGCAGAGGACGATATCGAAGAGTTCATTCATCCAAGGTATCTCTTCGACGAGATGGCATTCGTTGTTTGTCGACAACGCTGTCTGGATACCATGACTTTTTAGCTTGGTTAATCGTTTCCATACTATTCTATTGGGCCGGTGTCTGTTGAGTATCTCTACTTTTCTCCTCTCGAATTCTATGGCGAGGTCTTCTATTTTATCGGGTGGAACCCCCATTAGTCTCAATTGTTCTCTGAACGGTCTACCACTCAACGACAAGTATTTCTGCCTGACAGTTTCTTTATCTATGCCCAGAACTGGTGATACGATGTCGGCTACGGCGTCGGCATATTCGTTCATAGTGTCTATTATGGTGCCATCAAGGTCGAATAGTACTAGTTCTATACAGGGTTTGCTAGATGACAGCTCTTTTCACCAAGTCGATTGGTACGAGTGTCTCCCTTATCAATTGAGTGTTCTTTTGGAGAACCTCGTATGGTGTTTCAGGGTAATACCTGTATGATAGGATTGCCCTCTTTACAAGGTCTTTGGGTAGGCCTATGAGGCTTGAATACGAGTCTATTAGGACTGGGCTGTCGAGTCTCTTGGCTACTTGTTCTACACTATATGCGAATAATTTTTTGAGCTTGTCTACGTGGTGTATCATGCTGTCGTGTATTCCTAGTAGACAGCATACTGGTAAGTCGCATGTTCTTGTTCTTAGACCTTTGGCTCGTGCTAGTGCTAGGTATGGTTCCCAGACTACACCGTATCGTGTTACTCCTCTCGATACGTTTTCTATTATCTCGTCTCCTCCTCTGGCATAGATGCGTGGACCTGGAAGGCGTTCCTTGACTGCGCAGTACTCCATTGATGAGGCCATGGTCGTGGTATGGCCTTCTCTACCATGGGGATTCTCTATTATGCCTGCTCCTCCACCGCTTCCTCCTCCTGCTATGAATACTTTTCCTCCACTTATTCTGTGTGCTAGAAGAAGTGTGACGGATGGATTCATTGCAAGGTGTACTCTGCCTGTTGCGAGGTGCATGGCAAGCGTGTATGCGTCATCGTATATCTTGATTATTGTGTTCCATTTCTTTTGTAGGCGCTTGTGGAAGTCTAGTATATAGGGATATTCTGCTGCTCTGAGGATTCCTAGGACTACTACTTGGGGTTCCTCAACAGGCTCTTTATAATCTGCTATTAGTATTCTTCCCTTCTTTGAGAGTTTTACTAGTCCTTTCTTTTCTAGTTGGCGTAGTTTTTTCCATATCCATGTTCTGTTGTAGC
>JALUDS010000025.1:0-5448 GCA_027043945.1 Acidilobaceae archaeon | reverse complement strand
ACGAAATTCCGTCCAAGCCCTACATAGAATCCTCTAGACTCGAGAATATTCTTGATTTTTTTCTTACACTCCATGTCGGGAGTATAGTAAACAAGCATATAGTCACGCGTCGGTATAAGCTTGGCCTGCTCCACGGGAAGACCTGTTATTCGGGAGAGTTCTTCACCGGATAAATCCCATACGTTGACAAGAGGAGGATTACATTCTATATTTCTCTCCCTGAGAATACTTTTCACTCTATCGTCCATCTCCTCAAGATTTATCTTGGCTGTTAATTCAACGTATTCTAGTTCCTTTCCGGCGAGCCTCATGTGTCCTGATACGTATGGTAATATTCCGGGATCAGCAAATATTGCGGCACCACTTTCTATTACTGCTATGAACCATTTCTTTATCCCTAGGTTTCTTTGAAGATTGATTACTTCTGTAATTGTCTTAGCAGTGACCAGGACTACTGGTATCCCTGCGGACTCTAGGAGATCTATCATGTAGGGTACTTCTCCGAGGTCTCCTGTATTAGACATCATTGTATGATCAATATCACTAAATACAATCAGTCTTCCATGCATTGTTTCCCACCGTTATGCCGCGTCCTCGATTCCTTTGAATCTCTGCTTAACCTGCTAAGAGTGATAGTTAGGTGATTATTTTGCCTCGAAGAAATATGCGTCTCTGCTTTCAGCTAGAAGTCTTGTGATGATTTTCTCTGCGTTGACGCCGCGTGGATCATAGACGCGTATTTTGGGTAAAGGTTTTGTCCACCCGTATTCTTTTAGGACTTTATGTATTCTCTCCTTTACCTTGTCATTGTTCAACTTTGAATAATATATTGTTCCGAGACTCTTAGCTATCATATCCACTATGTGTTCGTCGCCTCTCTCAGCGTGTATATGTGGGTTTCGTGCCTCTATTTGGTATATGTTAACTCCATGTGGGAGAAGGTCGCATGACTCTTCTAGGCTTAGATAGCAGTTCTCAAGCATGTAGACTAGCTGGAAGGGTTCTACCGCGAATCCCCCGGCCCACTTGAGCCTCAATGCTAGTTCTGTTGAGAGAGCATGCTCGCCACTGTTTGCGGTATTGATGATATCGGTTTCCACTCTTCTTATAACGGATAAGGCATAGTTTAGAACGCTGTTTGTTACCATAGAGACTCTTCCGCGTCTCCTAAGATACATGCTGGAGGAGGCTAGTTTACCCTTAAATGACCACTTTATTCGAACCATTGTATATGGGTTGCGCGACATGCTGAAGCCTGCATAGTATATCCAGCTATATTCATGAACGCTACCCGGCACATAATTGTCACTATCGATAAATCCTATGTAATTGTATCCGAGTCCTGCGGCGATTAATGCCCCTAACAGCATCCCCTCTCCTTTTCCTCTCCTCACGGTTCCATTCTTACCCAGCATGTCTGAAAGCTGTGTATCCTCTAACACCTCGGCCCACGTAGGATCGTGCTGGTGAACGATTAGGATACCTTTCCGAGTAGATTCATGTATAACTCTTACAAGTTCAACCTCATGATTATAAATGTCCACAGGCTTTCTTTGAGACGCTGAGACCACTATTACAAGAGATCCATGAGGAATAGCTCTTAGCACGCCCTCAAACGTTAATAGATCCTCGTTTTTAACTGGAACGATTATTGCTGTTCTTGCAGCATAATCCTCTAGAGTATCATAGGAAACCGGGTATATCCCTCTGAAGCCTCTATAGTTAGATGAGTCAAGCTCTAGTACTTTGACTATGTCGTGGATCGTTATCGCACCATAGCGCTCGAATCTATGAGGATACTCTATTAGCATTCTTAAGCCCCCCTTGAAAAATAGGTGTAGACTAGTAGCTAAAATATGACAAATACGCCCTTTGAATTGCTTGGAACAACCACATTTAACAATATACTATGGTATGAATGGATATTGAGAACCCATACTTGTAATAATTGTAACTATGTCCTGTGGCGAGTCACAAACCGCTACGATGAGCCTCAACATTTCGCTTGCTCCAGGCGGGGCATCGGGAAACTCTACGTCATTGATTGTTCTATCGAATGATACGGTTAACTGCTTATAGTTTATTTTACCGTAGAGCTTTAGCTGGAATACCGCGTATCCTTTTACTGTTATGTTAATCGTATTATCGCTAGAAAGTGCTCGAGCAACATTGCAGGGCAAGTCGAGTATATCGATTGTGATAGACGTGTTTATGCGGTTATCTCCTGGATCTAGAATTACATACGGCAGGAATCCCTCTCCAACATAGTAATTATCAATATAGATACTGTACCATACATTGTAAAGAGTCATAGTGTCTCCTGAAGGGTTATAGATTTCAAGCATACTTGTTACCTTTACTTCAGATGGAGAAACATAATCTATTCTTGGGACTCCAACTACCTCTATCTTCCAATCCTTGCTAGAAACATACAGGCCGTAGCCATATGTGATCAAGCCAAATATAACTACTATATAGAACGCAAGTTTCAGATACGAGATAATACTTGAAACTCTCTGAGCTTGCCTCACCATTCCATATCATCCGTTCTTGTAACATGTCTAGGAGAACAATAAACGGGTAATGGTGCGGCCGCCGGGATTTGAACCCGGGATCGCCGGCTTGGGAGGCCGGCGTCCTAGTCCAGGCTAGACGACGGCCGCTTTCTTCCTCATTCTATAGTTTCAGTGGCTTATGAATTAATTTATTTCTCGGCTGTATATGTCTTGGGTTTTAATAAATGTAGCTGGTTAAAGTCTGTTCTGGCTGATGGAGCCGTGTTCGACGACGTTAGAAAAATAGTGAAAATGGTTTCAAGGATTGGAGTAGCTTCCGGGTTTGCATATCTAGTCCTAGGACTGATATTGCTAGCTGCTGGCTATCCGCATAGGCATGCGTACGTACTTGGTTTAGGCGCTCTACTACTTTTGCCTCATAGCGTTGCGTTGGCATATATTGGCTCTGCCGTTCATAACAAGCGGGATCCCTTGCTTTCGGCAACCTTGCTCGCATCTGTTCCTCTTGTCGTACTACCCATGCTCGGTATAGTGCTAGAATACAAGATCTTCTTGGCTTGGTTTGGAGCCGTATCCCTGTTATCATCATTTTCATCTATTAGAATAGCCTCTGGGAGGAAGTCCAGCCTGAAGCTAAGCTTGGTCATGGTAGCGTTAACGTACATAGTTACGTTCTTCGCGATACTCTATGGGTTCCTTGAAGGATTTCCTCCCAAATTCTCCGAAATCATTTTAGGATTAATTCTAGCATATCCCGTACCATTAATCTTCAGCGTCACTGTTCACGCGCTTCCTTCCACGTTTAAAGACGAGCCCATAATTCCAGCTTCAATACTCGCCCTAGTGTTTAGCGGGGCATCGTCGTTACTAATACTAGGCCAAGAATACGTGATTGGATTATCGCTAGCACTTGTCTCATTATTAATATATCCTCTAGCAGCCAGATTCTACAGGCTCCCCTCATACTCCCGTCGTATCCCGATAAAAGACAAAAACCACCCGGCTTACCAAGGAGCCAAGTACTTCATAACAGGGCACTACTACGTGATGCTAGTGATAGCGATTATTCTCCTGTATACTATACTATACTTTAAGAATAGTGGATGTACGCTTCTCTGCCTAGTACATGCTTATTCCATGGGCTTTATCGCACTCCATTTTATGATCCACGGACCTATGATGCTACCAGTTATCCTAAGAGTAAAGCATAGGAAGAAATTTACTCAAATACCATACTTACTCATACTGCTCTCGCTACTATTATGGCCAGGTCTAGGGATAGGATCCTACATACTATTCGTATCCTCGCTCATAGTAGGGCTTAGAATAGTAAAATAACGCCGGATTAAGAGTAAATGAGACGGAGAGCCGCGGCTAGCGGCTACGGCCGCCTATGGCCGAGGAAACTCCGCCCTCCCCACGGGATCCGGGCCCCGCAAGGGGCACAGGTGAGACCTGTGGCAACGGCACAGAAACGACACGGCTCCACGAAGATGACTATGATGCTGCGAGGCCCTCCTGGCAACAGGAGGGCAGATAACCAGCGGAGGATTCGTGGAGATGCGTTGAAACGGCCGACCCCGGAGGAGCAAGGATCCTGGGGCGATGAGTCCCCGTGCGACGCCCCGGGATAGTGTCCGCTGAGTCGGATGCCGCCGTAGTACAGAAGGCGGGTTATAGCCGCGGCTCTCCCTATTATTTACATATGATTAGATATAACGATTCGGAGCCCTTGAATACGTGGTAAAACAGTATCATCTCTCCCGGGGGACACTATAGAAATGAAGGAACCACTAATAGCCGACGCGTACGGAAGACAACTAGATAATATTAGAATAGCTGTAACAGCTGAATGCAACTATAGATGCATCTTCTGCCATATAGAAGGAGAGCCCCTAAACGGGCCAGCAAGGCCCGGCACGCTGAGCCCATTGTTAAGGCCCGAACACTATGAGATAATTGCAGAGGCGTCGAGACTCTTAGGTATTAAAAAAATTAAGCTAACAGGCGGTGAACCCCTACTTAGAGCAGATATCGTCGAAATCGTAGACTCGCTAGCCGCACACTCTAGTGCAGAAATAAGTATGACCACTAATGGCTACTTTCTTTCACGATACGCAGAAAAACTCAGAGAGGCCGGTCTTGAAAGAGTCAATATTTCTATACATAGTCTCAAGCCGGAGAGATATAGATTCATCACTGGGGTTCCAGGCCTAAACAAGGCCTTGAAGGGACTACAATCCGCGTACGAGACAGGATTCGGTATAAAGATAAACAGCGTGATTCTAAACAGTGTAAACAGCGATGAGATCTTCGACCTTGCCAAACTCGCATCAAAATATGGTGCCGTTCTGCAACTAATCGAACTGCACCCAGTGGGTCTTGGCGCCAGATTCTTCAACAAATACTACTATCCTCTATCAAAGATAGAAAACGAACTGCTCAAAAAAGGAGCGAAAAAGACTATACGAGATTTACACAATAGGCCTGTCTACATTCTACCCGATGGACAAAAAATAGAAATCGTCCGTCCATACGGAAACCCAATATTTTGCTCTGGATGTACAAGGATTAGAATTGGCCCATTTGGAGATCTTTCACCATGCCTCAATTATAAAGGGCCGAGACCCTCAATAGCAGAAATATTAAAGAATCCCCATTATTCACGAGAAGAAAAAATCCTTAAAGTAGCATCAGAAATAATAGACCTTGTCGCAATGAGAAGACCCTATTTTATGTGTTCAAGGACTAGCCCACCTAACTATATGATACCAACGAAATCGAATCACAAGAGTCTTAGGATCTCTCATCCAAAGAAGAAGAAGTTTGAGGAGGCCAAGAAGGCACTAAGACTCCTGCTAGAAGAAAGAGGTAGCTTAGAGCCCAGAGCCCAATAGAAGGCAGTAGATCCCCCAGCGCTTCTCGAAATACA
>JALUDS010000024.1:0-5469 GCA_027043945.1 Acidilobaceae archaeon | reverse complement strand
CTCATCCAAAGAAGAAGAAGTTTGAGGAGGCCAAGAAGGCACTAAGACTCCTGCTAGAAGAAAGAGGTAGCTTAGAGCCCAGAGCCCAATAGAAGGCAGTAGATCCCCCAGCGCTTCTCGAAATACAATAGAAATAACTGCAAATACGCCTATCACTGATCCTATGAACACAAGTCCCGAATCTATCCTAAAGGGACAGCCTACTTTCCTTGTAGTTCCACTTACAGAGATAACAGTCATAAACGCTATAGTAGATGCTGCAAGACCAGCGTTATCCCCCAGTAATAATACAAGTGGAGATGCCGCCACTATAACTAACGGATGAAGGTTATTTGTTATTAACGATGCTATCAAACCAGCTAACACTATGTAGAGCGTTGAAGAAACAAGAATCGCTTCACTATTAAATCCAAGACCCACAAGTAGTGGAATCATAGATGCTCCAAAAACACTAATCGCGGCCGCCGAGCCCGATACAATTAGCGAATATATCGTTGCTAAGTACACGATTGATCCACCATAAACAGCGTATTCTGGCAAGAATATGGAAACCGTCCATGAAAGAGCTACTAGGAGTGTTATGATTATCCTCTCATATAGGCCACGCACCAATGCTAGCCCGATAGATAATGCTACTATAGAAGTCGCCGCCGGCGCGAATGGAATTAAGGCGTCATAGATAATAGCCATTAACACAACTATTCCTGTCCCTGCTAGAAGTACACATGTCGGGTCGAGCTTGCCGCATCCACCACTAAGATTGCTCATAGACCTCACCCTAGAAACATCTCAAGGACATTAACAGAATGAACGAGTACTATTTCCTTGTCTAGAACAACGAATCCCAGCGTCTTCTCAAGTGGTATCATTACAAAAGCCACTGCTATCATCGGACTAGCATACTTTATCATAGCCCTAGCATAAGATTTCTCGGGATTATTAGCAAAGACTTTCACAGCTTTTAACGCCTTTGCACCAAGAAAGGAGACCAACAAGGCCGAGATAAGACCGTACCCGTTGAGTAATAGGAAGATCCAAACTAACACTATAAGACTAAAAACCGATAGTTTCACTAGCGAAGCAAACTTCCTATGGCCTAACCTTCCCGGAATAGTTGGAATTTTAGCCGCTTCATAGTCCTCGCCATAATAATAGTGTATGAATGCTACATGGAGAGGTTGCCAGACATAAACCATTGCGGCGAGAAGAATCCCGTTCATCCCAATCGAACCAGCTCCTGCCGCCCAACCTCCGAGAGCAGGCATACTCCCTGCTATGCTTCCGAATAGAAGACTCCACTCGGTTCTTCTCTTAGCTAACTCTGTATACGCTATTATGTCGAAATAGAGGCCTACTAGCGTCGTTAGCAGAACCCATTTATTAATAAATGACGATGCCAGAGTGCCTAGTATTATAAGCATGCTTACGCCAACTAATGCCTCGGCCCGTGAAAGCTTCCCGCTAGGAAGAGGACGAGCTCTTGTCCTAGGCATCCTGAAATCAATATCGTGCTCCAAATACATGTTAAGAGCTGTCACACCACCCGCTGAACCCAGAGCAGTTAGAGCAAGCAGTAGAAGTATCCTAGGATCAGCCCCTCCTCCGGCTATAAAATACGCACCGAACATAGTGATAGATAGCAATAGTAGCTGTGTGGGCTTGGTCATCTGTAGCAAGTATAATATTTTCTTAGACATCTATGCTCTTCCCGTGTTTCGTTAAAACGAAATGACCCCACTATTTAATCTATACTAAATATCTCAACACCCATAGATCATCTCACTGTAAACTGCTCGATTTACAGACTAGCACGCTATATAGGCTAACAGCGTACTATATCTACAAATAGGTGATCCCATAGTTGCTAAACGCTCTATATGAAGCATACCTAATAACACTCTCATCGCCAATTAAACCAGGAGCCCTGCATAGACTAGCAAAGGACCCCGAGTACGAGATAAGGCTCCTAGAATTCGTCTCCGTACAGGAATTCATAGAGGAATCCTTTAAGAGAGGCTACATGCTCGGCCGAGGAGACCTAGACTCGAAGCACCTAGGCCTCGGCAGATACATAGCTGACGCATTAAAGAAGGCATTTGAAAGAACCGGTATGAGGCCACTCACAGGACTTATCTCTGCATCCATTACACTAGCAACAATACTGGGCTACTATACTGCGTCCTCAAAGAAGAAATCCTTTGAAGAGACCTTGAGAAAAACAGTTACAACAATACTTTACTCGTCAAGCCCCGAAGACACTATAAATATAGTGGAAGGACTCGAAGCAGTAAGCGACTCAGACCTTCTACTTCATCTTGACAGAAAAGGTGTGACGAAGAGAAGCATATCCCTTAATGCCATAACCATAGGCGACTTGTTCGAAACACTATCTGATATAGACACAGGATTCATGCTGAATGTAAGGAACCTAAGTAGACTAACAACATTAATAGGATCTGCAAGGAAATCCCCTACATTTATCGGAGCAGTAATAGAAGTCTACATAAAATTAGCCGATATGACCGGCTACCTAGACCTCTCGAATATACTAGAAGCCAAGAACCCTCTAGGAGAACTAGCAAAACTAGACGCAAAACTCGTAGATAGACAAAGGTTTAACAGGCTACTCGGAGGAACCTTCATAGCGGTCGCAACCGCCAACATCGATACGCCTCTAAGAATACCCTACAAGTAACTCTTCCCAACACAGTTATCTTCTCTACAAGATATTATGATATGCTCTTTGCTATGAGGAAGGCGTATTCTCAACCATCCTAAATACTTCTGTAAGAGATGGAAAAAGCGGCATTACCCCGTCTCCATATACTTCAACAGCATACTTGATGACCTCGTAGGAATCCCTAATAATATCCCCATAACGCTCCCCAGTACTAGTTAGAACACCCTCCCACACCATAAGCCTCGATGCAACGCTAACAGCCTTAGGAAAAGCTCCCTCGAGAAGAACCTTTCTGAGAGGAACATCGTATGCTACGAAATCACCCTGCATAGGAACACCATAATCATTATAGCCTCCCGTAGTCGCCCTGTAAAGTACACCGCTGAAATCATTATTGAATAACTTTAGAAATAAGGGGATATGAAGAGGTATCGAGCCCACTAGATGAGGCCAGTCGCTTCCAAAACTGGTAACACCAAACAGAGAATCCCTCGTCCTATTATAGAGTATCATATTAGAAACCGGGCATGAGGCACATCTGACTCCTAGATCAAAATAATCGTCGTTAATGCAATGGACAGCTACTACTCTTTGGTTCGATACCTTGTCTCCAAGGAGTTCTAAAAAATCCTTTTTCTCACTGATGCCTTCGCTTAGATGCATTCCAAGTGGTGCCCGCATCTTCCGCGCGATATCAAGCGAGCTATAGATCATCTGGGGGCTTGCATAGGATATGCTATGAACAAATACGCCGGGCCTCAACAATGCATCGTTTATATACATCCTATACTTATAGAATAGCTTATCGATTTCCTCAGGCCTGCTCCATCCTCTTTTACTCATAACAGTCGGTAGCAATACAACGCGTGGAGCCACACTACCCTTTACAACAGCCTTAATGTTAGCTTCAAGCCTACCGGTTAACGCTATTAGTGTTACTCCTTCTAAGAGTACACGCTTAAGCACGAGCTCCGTCAATGTAGACGCTAGTCCAATATCATTTCTTATTAATGCCTCATCAACATGCAGTCTCCTACTCATTAACCACTCATAACTATTACCCCACACTTGGCCAGGAACTAGCCCAGCATCTATCACTTGAGGATGTGCATGAGCATCGCTAAACCCAGGCATTATAATTGTCTCAAAGAATACATCCCTATGGAAAGGCATCGAGAACTTCTCAATAACCTTCCCATTTATAACTGCAATATCAGCCTCGAGCCGAGCCAATATTCCCAGATCCTCCCATTTATCGGTGACACCGCTCCATTCTCTTCCATGATCACTCATTGTTATGCCAGGATAAAATTCCTGCATCATCGGCTCATGGACAATATCGTTTCTTTCACAATATTTGCGAAAACCTATAAGCTAGTTCTAAGCCAACCAGAATCCATGGTGCACGATTATGACCCGTGTAGTAATAATCGGTGGCGGAGCCGCAGGAATGGCTGCTGCATCCCGTGTAAAAAGACTGAAGCCCGAATATGAGGTTACAGTGTTCGAGAGAACACCCTATGTAAGCTTCGCTCTATGCGGTATCCCCTATCTCGCAGGATGCGTTGTGAAAACCCTTGACGAACTACTCTACTATAAACCAGAAGTATTCATAAAGAAGAGAGGTATTGATCTAAGACTACAGACAGAAGTAGTATCTGTAGACGTGTCTGCTAAGAAACTCGTTTACCGCAGTCTCGTAACAGGAGAAGAAAACGAGTTAGAATGGGACTACCTAGTAATTGCTACCGGTGCACGGAGCAGGGCTCCCGAGATATGGCCTGAGATCAGGGAACTCGAGAACGTATTCTATATCAAGCACCTGGATAGCGGAGAACAAATCAGGAGCTATGCACTAAAACTACCTCATGGTAGCAAAGCTGTAATTATAGGTGCAGGCTATGTTGGCCTAGAGCTAGCCGAGAACCTCAGTAATCTCGGAATGAAGGTAACAATCGTCGAGGCACTAGACCAAGTCGCGCCAAAAGCACTAGATCCAGATTATGCCGAGATCCTCGAAAACCATCTAAAAGAGAAAGGCGTCGAAGTAATCAAGGGGGCTCCAGTAAAAGAGTTCAAAACCAGCAATGGAAAAGCCGTATCAATAATCACTGAGAAAGGCGAGATACAAGGAGACTTATTCATCGTAGGCGTGGGGATTAAACCAAACACCGAACTAGCCGAGAAAATCGGAGTAAAAATAGGAGAAACAGGAGCTATCTGGACCGATGAAAAACTACAAACATCTATACCAGGGGTCTATGCTATAGGAGACGTCGCCGAGCACAAAGACATAGTAACAGGAAAACCCGTATGGAGACCGTTCGCACCCATAGCCAACAAAATGGGATACGTTGTCGGCTCTATACTCGGTGGAAGAGACGCGGTATTCCCAGGAAGCGTGGGAACCTCCACCTTCAAGTCATTCGACCTTATCGTAGCAAGAACAGGTCTCTCAAAGGCCGAAGCCGAGAAACACGGATATAACGTTATAGAAGCAGACCTCTCCGGGTACACGAAAGCCCACTATATTCCAGGACGAGCAAAACTACACCTCAAAGTAGTCGCCGATGCTGATACAGGAAGACTACTAGGTGCACAAAGCATAGGTGCAACAGAAACAGTTCTATGGAGAATAAACGTTATTGCTTCACTACTCACAACAAGAGCAACTGTATGGGACCTATTCTTCAGCGACATCGGATACGCACCACCACTAGCACCCGTATGGGACCCCCTAATAGTAGCCGCCAGACTACTCATGAGGAAACTAGGAGAAAAACCACGCA
>JALUDS010000023.1:0-5489 GCA_027043945.1 Acidilobaceae archaeon | reverse complement strand
TGAATAAACTGTAGGTGAAACATGATGGCGAGAAAGAAGAGGTATAGGCCCGAGAGGAAGAAGGAGATGCCTCTTCCCAACGAGGAAGAGGGCACGATTCTATGCGTTGTCCAACGTAATTTGGGCGGGGGATTCCTTGAGGTTCTCTGTACTGATGGAGAAGTCTACAAGGCATGGATACCTGGCAAGATGAGGAGAAGGGTATGGATGAGGGAAGGCGACGTAATATTGTTCCTGCCGTGGGGAACGTCGGATATGAAAGGCGAAGTAGTATATCGCTACTGGAGAGACGAAGTCAAAAAGCTAATAGAGATGGGCTATATCACAGAAGAGTTCTTAGAGGAGGTAATAGAGTAACGTGGTAAAGGCGAGAAGACTAAAAAGAAGAAGAGAAGAAGAACGTAGGAGAAAAGATAGAGATCTAATTAAAACAGTCGAGGAGGTATTTGATTCCTTCACATTATCTCACGTTTTCCGCCTAGAGAAGAAGGGCATAATATGGGAGTTAAAGGGAGTAGTAAGCTCTGGGAAAGAAGCTAGAGTATACTTGGGAAAGGACAAACGCGGAAACGACATTGCTGTTAAGATATATCTCTCGGCCACAGCAGAGTTCAGGAAAAGCATCAAAAAATACATAATAGGTGATCCTAGATTCGAGAATATTCCAAGAGGAAATTTTCGAAAACTTATCTATGAGTGGACCAGGAAGGAATATAGAAATCTAAAGAAAATGAAAAAGTCGGGAGTCAGAGTACCTGAGCCCTACGCCTTTTCAGGAAATGTCCTAGTAATGGAGTTTCTGGGCGAATCCGGATACAGGGCCCCGCTCATTGTAGAGGTAATAGAAGAATTATCAATAGAAGAGATTCAAGAATACTTCGACGATATTATTGAAAACTATAAGAGAATGGTGTGTGAAGCAGGGTTAATCCATGCTGATCTAAGCGAATACAACATTATGATTTGGCAGGATAAGCCATGGATAATAGACGTATCTCAAGCAGTAGCTCTGGGACATCCGAACGCACAGGAATTCCTGGAGAGAGATATCGTTAATATATTCCGGTTCTTCGGGAAGTTTATAGATATAACCTATAGTGAAAACGATCTATTGGAGGAGTTGTCAAAATGTCTCATGGAGAAGGAAAGATAAGGCCGAAGATATATGTTAAGGTCCCGCCGGAGAGGCTGGGGTCAGTCATCGGAGAAAAAGGTAGTGTAAAAAAGCAGATAATGGACGCAACCGGCACAAGAATAAGTATTGACACTGAGAATGGCATGGTCATAATAGAGCCAGAAGTAGACGGGGTTCCACCCATAAATCTAATGAAGGCCGGGGAAATAATCAAGGCTATAGCCTACGGTTTTCCGCCTGAGAAAGCAATGAGGCTTCTAGAAGAGGATCAAATCCTAGTAATAGTTAATCTCAAAGACTATGTAGGTGACTCTCAGAACCATCTTACAAGAGTAAAGGCCCGGATAATAGGTGAGAAAGGAAGAGCGAGAAAAACGCTTGAAGAAATGACAGGCACTTATATCAACGTGGGCGACTACATCGTGGCTATAATAGGAGACTATGAGAGGGCAATGGCCGCTAAAAAAGCAATAGAGATGTTGGTCGAGGGCAGAATGCACAGCACTGTATATAGGCACCTTGAGAGGGTTCTGAGAGAAATTAAGAGAAGGGAGCATCTGAAGCTCTGGGCAAAGGACGAATTCGAGTAGGAACGTTGGATTATTCCCATTTCATCTTTCTAGGAAACAATCATAAGCTATATTATGGGATAGAGGCTTCATAATAATAACTTGTAACGTGATATACTTATCTAAAAGGGAGGGGGCAATGATGTTAGCCTGCGACGAGCGGAGCCCGGTTGCGGGCGGTGAGAAGGAAGAGCCGAATGAGCCCCCTATTAAAATAACGACAGAGGATACTGACGAAGGATGCAAGGTTAGAATACTCAATGGTGCTCCCGTAATAAGACGAATAGAAGTCATACTGAAAGAACCATTCTATCATTTTAACTCGCTCGTCGGAAAATATGGATTCTATATCAAGCCAGTTCATAAGATCTATAAGACAATTAACGGTGTTAGGAGAGTATACGCATACTATGGAAAATACTGGCTAAAACGTGAAGGCAACAAAGTTGTATACGCGGGGAGTCGGAAGCCAAGAGTTATACCTGACAAGGTAATGTCTAAACTTCATAGTTTTACTATAATATTTGAGGAAGAAGACGTGATAATGGATTGCTGGGTCTATGAAAAGTTAAAGAAGTATTTCGAAGGCCTACATGTGGAAAAAACCTTCTAGAACCCTCCAAGAATTACTCTAAGGGAGTAAGGATTATCTTATCTCCGATATCCACGTTGAGTTTTTTAGAGGCTGAGCCTAGGTTAACTGCTAACTCGAGGAACCCGAAGCTATTAACGTACAATACAAGATCTCCGGGATTAACATCTGAGAACTTTCTACCTACGACGGCTGTATATGTTATTCCTTGAGTATGGTGAGTGCTAATTGCTACTTTCTGCCACGTCCTCATAGGTATAAGACCTGGATTAGCGCTAAGCGCAACGTTTCCGAACTTATCTATATACACTACTTTTAGCTTGAATCCCTCAGGTATTTTCTCTACTTGCTCCAAGCTGGTTTTCTTCAAGTCCTCGAAGCTAATGGGTGTTCCTAAATTCGATAGTTCTATCCCCCTTGTATAGAGTGCGGCTGCAGGTGCGAATACGTCCCTGCCGTGGAACGTCGAGGATACGCCCCATTTACCGAAGATTTTCCCATGGAAGTAGTGTGAGGCGATTTCGACTATTCTATCTGGCACAAGTGATACGCCGCATTCGAATCCTTCACGTATAATCGAGGGATAAAGGACTCCGTTGTTTGGCCCGATGAAAACATAGTCTCCTGCTTTAACCGCGATTGCTTCTCTTGGTCCTCCAACTCCTGGATCAATGACTGTCAGTATTACGGATCCTTTAGGAGCCCAGGGATAAGTATTGTAGACAACGTAGGCTCCTGCCAAGACATTGAAGCTTGGAACACTATTGTCTATGTCTATTATTGATGCTTCGGGATTTATCGATTTGATAAGCGCCCTTACTATACCAGTATATGGGCTGTCTCCAAAGTCTGTTATCAGTGCGATGTATTTTTCCGTGTCTTGATTGCTCATGTGGGATGCACCGAAAAATTCTAGGTTTTTGGAAGCGGTTATATAAGAATGGCGCGGCTAGCGACCCCCTGCGAGTATATAGTAGTGGGGGTTGATGAGCAGGGGGCTCTGGGCCGCGCCACATTTATTAAGATAATGATGTTATGGTTTTCTATGTATCGAGAGTTAGAATTTTCAATTATCCCCCTAGTCGCCCACTACGAGAATATTGAAGCACCATCGTTTATCAAGAAATTGTTTATATACTTACAAGAGAATCCATAATAAATTGACCTCTATATTTGAGGTGGACAATAAATGGTTACACATGATCCATATGAGGAAGCAAAGAAACAGCTAAGACAGGCAATCGGGCTCCTCGGTCTAGGAGAGGAAGTTTATGAGATACTAGCCTACCCAGAGAGGCTCCTCCAGGTAAGGATTCCTGTAAAGATGGACGATGGCTCCGTCAAGGTATTCATTGGCTGGAGAAGCCAGCACAATAGTGCTCTAGGACCCTACAAGGGAGGAGTAAGATATCACCCCAACACAGACGCACACGAGGTAATTGCACTTAGCATGTGGATGACCTGGAAGAACAGCCTCGCAGGACTCCCCTACGGTGGAGGAAAGGGAGGAATAAGAGTAGACCCACACAAGCTAAGCAAAAACGAACTCATGAGACTAAGCAAAGCATACTTCGAAGCAATCTCAGACCTAGTAGGAGTAGACCAAGACATACCAGCCCCAGACGTCTATACAGACCCACAAGTAATGAGCTGGTTCTTCGACGCATACGCAAAAGTAAAAAGAGGACAGTACTTCGGAGTAGTAACAGGTAAACCACTAGACCTAGGAGGAATGCAAACAAGAATAATAGCAACCGGATTCGGAACTGCCGTCGCCGCAAGAGAAGCAGCAAAGAAGCTATGGGGCGGACTCGAAGGCAAGACAGTAGCAGTACAAGGATATGGAAACGCAGGATACTACGCGGCAAAGTTCCTAGCTGAGTGGGGCGCAAAAGTAATAGCAGTATCAGACAGCAGAGGAGGAATAATTGTCCCAGACGGCCTAGACCCAGACGAGGTAAAGAAGGTAAAGAACGAGACAGGTAGCGTAATCAACTACGCTAAAGCAACCAAGAAAATAACAAACGAAGAACTCCTAGAGCTAGAAGTAGACATTCTAGTACCAGCAGCAATAGAAAACGTCATAACAGAAGCAAACGCAGACAAGATAAAAGCAAAGCTAATAGCAGAAGCAGCAAACGGTCCTACAACGCCAGACGCAGAGGTAATACTGACCCAGAAGGGTATCATAGTTATACCCGACATACTAGCCAATGCCGGCGGAGTAATAATGAGCCACATCGAGTGGGTCAACAACAGGATGGGAGGCTGGATAACCGAGGAAGAAGCAAAGGCACGCCTAGAGCAAAAGATGGCCAATAACTTCCTAAGAGTCTGGGACTACTGGCAGAACAAACTAGACACAAGCAAATACAATATGAGAGCAGCAGCCTACGCTATAGCAGTAGACAGAGTAGTAAGAGCTATGAAGCTAAGAGGCTGGATATAAGCCTCATATTCCTTATTTTTCTCCACACACTACTAAATTAATGCAAGACTTCGTTCTTGTTCTATACCGTATTAAATGGACGATAATGGAAGCAATACTATCCCTTCTATTGAAGTGATTGGAAAATCGGAGGAAGAGGAAAAACAACGAGTTTTACTTTCCTGTCATATCTCTAGTAGCTTTTACGATGACCTTAGCACCTTCTTCTATATCTTTTGTGGAAGTTGCGAAGCTCAGCCTTATGTAGTCTTTCCCGGTGTTGCCTGGAAAGCTTGTACCCGGTAGCACCACTATTCCATAGTCGTAGAGAAGTTTCTTAACTAGATCTTCTACACTCATCCCGGTTGCTTCGAGTAATTCCTTGACTCTGGGGAACATGTAGAATGCTCCATGTGGTTTGTAGGGTTCTATACCGACGGCGTCTTTTAGAATCTCGTACAGGAGTATGCTTCTTTTCTTGAACTCATTTATCATCTCCTGTACGGGTCTCCAGTCTCCTTTTAATGCGGCTATTCCTGCTTTCTGGACAAAGCTAGTAGGACAGCTGTACATTGACACGGCTAGGTCGAGGAGTCTCGGTATAACTTCTTTTCTAACAACTAGATAGCCTAGTCTCCATCCTGTCATTGAGAAGGTCTTTGAAAACCCGTTTACGTAGGCGACATAGTCTTTCCAGTCTGGAAATGTTAGTATGCTCGTGAACTTTTCTTCCTGATATACGAAGTTGTCATATATTTCGTCAAA
>JALUDS010000022.1:0-5530 GCA_027043945.1 Acidilobaceae archaeon | reverse complement strand
GACGTACAAGTACTCGTAAACGGAAGAAACATAGAGTTTCTGAACAATCTTTCAACCAAGCTGAAAGATGGAGACGTTATAGTACTCATACCTCCTGCCGCGGGAGGACTACCATCATAATTAGCTTATATGCATAGGCTGATAAATATACTAGAGCTACGGGAAAGATATCATCTTAAATCCTATATCCACTACAGATAATACTAAAGGTGGCAATGAGCTTGAACCAAGACCTCCTCAAGGTATTCGAGACCTGTCTCCTATGCCCAGGAATCTGTAACAATAAATGCCCAGTATATAGAAAAACTCATCTTAGAACAGCAGCACCAAGCGTTCTAGGAAGACTCGGTACGCGTATTATCAGAGAGAACAGAATAGACCTAGCCCAAGGATTGAGACTATGCGTAGAATGTGGACTATGCCTCGATGCGTGTCCCGTGAAAAACCCTCTACCCTCCGCGATCCAGGAACTAAAACGCATCATTTACAAGGTGCCGGAAAGTGTACCGGAGCCCATCACATTGCTGGAGGGAGACGAGAAGATCCTTATTGTATCATCTACTATGCCCGCACAATGGATAATTGACAAGCTAAGAGAGCAGAGAGTCGGGGTACTATACTTGGACTCGTATGATGCGAGGGAACAGAGAGCCCTCTACGGCGCAGTAGGCTTGCCAGAGGACCTGGAGGAGAAGTACAAGGTCTACTGCGAGGACTATCGTCTGTGTCCCGAGGCCCCTAGCGGGCTCAAACTATTACTCGACTATGATATTAGGCCTCCTAAGAAGCCGCCCGCATATACCCTTCTATTACCATGTGGTGAAAATGGACAAGCCTCCTATGAGGAAGCCGTGAACGTATATGGCACTCCCTCCACTACAGTAGATATCTGTGGTATCCCCGACCTCTATCTTGCTGGATACGAGGTTTATACCCGGAGACTCCTAAAGAAAATAGAAGAAAGACGTAAGGGATTATTCTATCTTTCTCCAGACTCCTTTACAGCCAAAGTACTTGGATCGCTCCTCGACGCCCCTATAGTGTCTCCTCTATCCTACAGGTGAAGAACTATGACTATCTCAAGAGATTTCCTCGAAGATGTTAAAGCCCTACTGGGCGAGGACAGGTTAGTTACAGATCCCTGGCTCCTAATCGGATACGAGCGTGACTATTGGCCACTCGCAGTAGCCATGGAGTACACAGGGAAATGGGATCCCAAACCGCCTAAAGTAGCTGTTCTTCCAACAAACGAAGAGGAGGTAGTCCAAATACTGGAACTTGCCCGAAGACATGGAATCCCGGTGGTTCCATATGCAGGCGGTACAGGCGTGCTCGGAGGGGCTCTACCTCAAAGAGATAGCGTTGTCCTAGACGTTTCTCCACTCGACGATTATGGATGGCATGATAAGAAATCAATGATAGTATACGCAGAGGCCGGCGTACCACTCATAGACCTTGAAGAATGGCTGAACTCTCAAGGGTATACGCTGAGGCATTTTCCACAGTCATATCCTACGGCCTTGATAGGAGGATTAATAGCGACTAAGAGCATAGGCCAGTACAGTACAGGCTATGGTGGCATCGAGGACATTGTACTGGGATTACACGTGGCAACCTACAATTACGGACTAGTCAGGATCCCACCTGTACCTAGAAGAAGTGTGTTATGGTCCCTAAAACACCTCTACATCGGTAGCGAGGGACACCTTGGAATTATCACAAAAGCATATCTCCAGGCGAGAAAGATACCGGAATGCAGTCTACCTTTCTCGATAAGATACAACTCTTTCAAAGAAGCTCTCCATAGCGCAATGAAGCTAGTCCAGCAAGGAACTCCTCCTGAACTGTTAAGAGTCTATGACGAGCTGGAATCTCAGTCCATGCTAGGCGAGTCAGGAAGTCTCATCATAGGCGTCATAGAAGGGCCATGTAACGAAGTCGATGCACGTATAAGTGTTATGGAGAATGTACTGGGTAAAGGCCTAGACGATAGTGAACCGGCACTCCGTTGGTTAGAGGAAAGATTCAATGTTATACCTAAGATACGTGATCTTGCAAAGATAGGTCTCTCCTTTGACACGATCGAGGTAGCATTGCCCTGGAGCACGGCCTATTCCGCGTACAAGGAAACCATCGAAAAACTGATAGAACAAGAAGGAATAATATATGCGAGTGCCCACGCAAGTCATTTCTATCTTTCGGGAGCGGCGATATACTACACTATCGTATTCGAGCTAGACAAGCTAGCATCCGTATACAATAAAGCATGGGAAATAATTGAAGAAACCTCATCCAAGCACGGGGGGACAATAAGCCATCACCACGGCATAGGAGTACATAGGCTAAAATGGCTACGGCTAGAATACGATGATAATACTCTAAGACTCCTAAAAGATCTGAAAAAACTACTGGATCCCGACGGAATATACCGTGACGAGGTTATTAAGTAACTAGATATTGTAACTCACGACGAAGTATAAGTTAGTGAGGGGTATCTTAGATTGTCAAAAAAGACGGCTATTATCGGAGCAGGCATAGTAGGACTTATGACCGCATATACCTTGGCCAAGAAAGGTTACACAGTCACATTATACGAGGCTAATAACAAGGCAGGAGAGGGAGCCAGCACTCATAATGCAGGAGTAATCCATGTTTTACAGCCACCTCCGTGGAAATGGAAGAGTAGACTCACCAAGAACGCATACAAGCTATACGATGAGCTATCACGGGAGCTAGATTTCCCTATACTCGAGACAAGAACTCATCTAGTATATGGTGGCTCCTGGGAAAAGATGATTGCAGTATCCATAGCGGTTGCTCTTAAAATGCTAGGATACAAGGTAGGCCTAACAAATAGATCTCAGCTAAAAGAAGACTGTCCAGTAATAAGTAGACAGATAGAAGGAGCCGTTACAGTCTGGAACTACAGGACGGTTAATCCCTCAAACATCATAGCCATTCTAGTGGATAAACTAGAAGATCTTGGAGTCGAGATTCACTACAATTCTCCTGTTAGAAGGGTTGAGGAAAAAACAAACCATATAACAGTGTATCCAGAATCGGCGGGAGGATCAGATTATGAATATGTCATTGTAGCGGCTGGACCGGGCTCAGGTTCCTTAGCCCAGAATCTAGGATTGAGAAAGGTAAAAACTGGATACTTCAAGGGTGTTATGGTTTGGACGGATCTATCATGTGAAGCGATTATTGCTGGACTGCGTCAGCCCAGTAGAACTGGCAAGACTAAAGGTGGAGCTATCATACCTTGGCCCGATGGCCGTGTCCTCATGGGGCCCAGTTTCCAAGAGACAGATAACCCATACGACACGAGCTTCACCGATGAAGATCTCGAGAATACAGCTAATAATTACAAGTGGATATTGAGGGAAGAGCCTGTAATCAAGGGCGGATTCGCAGGGACAAGAACCAAGAACTTGGAAAAAGACGACTTCGACGTTCAATACACTCGGAGAGCCATCGTGTTCCAAGGTATTGATAGTCCTGGTTTCAGCACCGCGCCACTCCTAGCAAGACTAGTATATGAGTGGGTGATGAGGAACGACTAGGATAAGATATGAGCCCTGTCCACGGCTCTGCAGTGTAATAGAGAAAATTCTATCAACTGGATTATTTCCGCATATTAGGCCTGAGAGAATCCACTGTATTAAGAGCCAAGGCTCCAGGAGTAGTGCTATAGCCAGGATCTATGGTTTGCCTAGACCATGGATACTAGTTCTCGGTAGAAATCCAGGATACATAATAGAAGTGCTCGAGGAAAAATATACAAGGCTCTCACCCGAGAAGCGTCTAGAAGTAGTCATCCACGAACTTCTCCACATACCCTACACCGCGAGCGGGGCCCTGAGACCTCATGGAAAACTAGTTAATAATAGGAGGGTCCGAGAACTTGTTAGACAATTAAAGAAGAAAAAACCAATATATAACGAAATTATAAGGCTATTGGAAGAACCCTGCTAGACACCTGTGACTGCGTGTCCTCTCTCAGAGCCTATTGATTCTATATTGTTACCTGGATTCTCTTCGACAATTATTGATTGGACACGGCCATCTTGTAGTTTTATTACCGCTAGGGAATCGTGCCAATCGATCTTTATCGTCCCAGTAGGTTTACCGAGGGCTTTGCTTAGAAGGAAGCCAGCTTTAGCCACCATTACTACGGCATCGGCAAGTTCCTTGTCCCAAGGTGCTTCACTGGAGGGGGCTACACGGTAACCGTACTTGTCTACTTCAACTACCTTGAATGATACTTGGCTCAAACCATTGCACCCAGAATAGTATATTGCTGGGATACCGATAGATGAGGTATGGGACAGTATCATCACAGTAATACTCTTTGATTCCATACTTGATGTTAAGAGTGTTGGGAAACCCGGGGAAAACTATTTAATAATGATTCTTGGAGTCTTATGCTTCTGCTTCGGCCTTTTGCTTTATTTGTACAGGGTTTGATGCAATGATATAGTGTACGTATCTACCATCTCTCTTCTTCTCGAGTATTCCTGCTTCTACGAGTTCTTTGAGGACCTCGTATACCTTGTTCTTGGCTATACCTGTTGCCTCTATCAGGGCTGAGGGTGTTGTAACTCCCTTCTCGATATAGGATAGGATTATGTCTGCGATGTCATCTGCATCATTTTCTGCGACTTGGTGAGCCGATTTATGCTCTAGGTTCTCGAGTTCTTGTTTGATCTCTCCGATCGTGTTTCTTATTCCGTGTAGTGCATCCCTATACTTTACATCATATGATTGTATCGTTTCTTCTAGCTCGTTGATTTTGGCCTCCAGAAGTATTATTTTGTCAGTTATCTTGATTATACTGGTCTCCGTGTATTTCTTGTACTCGTATATTTCTTCTTTTAGCGAAGAAATCTTTGATTCATAATCGTCTAGTTTCTTTTCGAGGTTTTCTATGTCTGACTTGTCAAATCCAAATATAATCCTGGCTAACCCCAATATCTATCCCCAAATAATATTTTGTTGTGTATGGATGATACAGGGGGAGACAGAGTAAAACCCGGGTATGTGAATGGTTAATACCTGGATAACACGATGTCTAGGAATGTAGACGTCTCGCTAGCTCGAGTAGTCTTGGAGTTGGCGTTCCTGGTGGTATGTCTTTGAGATCCATTAATGCTCTTTCCACATTAAAGTATACCCTTTCAGGATGCTTCCAGGACTTGTAGGAGCCTAGGTCTATGGATTCTCCTATCTTTATTGGGTCGTCGATGCCTTTCTCATATGCTTTCCTTGTTTCTTCATAAATCATTACTAGGTATTCTCTCATCTCTTCTACTAGCTCTTGTCCGGCTACCTCTCCGTGTCCTGGCACATATTGCTGGGTCCTGGGTAGTTGTTCTAGGCTCTTGATCCATCCTTGAACCGTGCCGTCTATGGCGAGGGGTGTCACTTTATTGAACAGTATGTCTCCTGTGAAAACTACGTCGTCTACTTCGACAATTAGATCGCCCGGCGTGTGTGCTGGTCCAAAGGGTTTTAGTATTATGTGTCT
>JALUDS010000021.1:2462-5647 GCA_027043945.1 Acidilobaceae archaeon | reverse complement strand
TACTCTTTAGTATGTCTCCGAGGTCTGCTTTGTAACCTGTAGTCCACTGAATACTGCTAGCAACAAGCAAACGACCTTTCCTGTCTAAGAATGCGGAGGCTTCTTCTTCCCATTCAACAGGTCCACCTACTTCGACAACTTTGTTACAGTATGCGTCAAGGGACTCACATAAGGATCGTAGTGCGTATACAACGCCTGGAAACTCCTGCTTGGTGACGCCTATTGTAACTGGTTCTCGATGATCTCTATAGTGGTTTATTATGAGTGAAGCCGCGATGGAAACTATACAGTCCGTGGTACCGTTGGTTATAACGATATTGTCTTTGTTTCCTAGACCTATTAGAGTAGAGAATACTGTCCGTATTCTGTTGTATACGTCTATGGCTTCTTGGCTTTTTCCAAGGGGGTTATTTATAAATTCTAAGAGTGATCTGAGGCCTTTATCGCGTACTGTTCTTGGAACAAGCCCGACGACCGCAGTGTTAAGATAGCTTTGGAAGCTTCCTAGACCTGGGAAATCTCCTCTTGTATATACTGAAAGCAATCTGTGAGCACCTTGTTATTTATATGGGTAGGTTGTTGAAAATGTTTTGGCTGTGATGATTGATTATTTGGATTAGATATGTTTTTATTTCGGCTACCGCTATATGTCAATGAGGGATAGATAGTATTCTCTGTGTGTCTTGATACTTCTATACTCTATTCATGTATATACATAGTGTCGGATCATAAGTAAGTATTGTATAGGAACATATTAATTCTAGTTATACAATAATATATCGGAGACGGAGTGATTAGAAATGAGAATGCTAGAAGCTAGACGAGTCCAAAAACTGGGTGCTAGCAGCTTAATAGTGACGATACCGAAAGACTGGGCAAGGAAGCTCAACATAGAGCCTGGCCAAATAGTATACCTTAGCAAGGAAGGAGACACCATACGGATAATTCCACCATCAAAGGCAAGAAAAGAGAAAGTAACACCAGTACTAGAAATAGAATCTGAGAAAGACCTACTACTTGCTAGACAAGCAGTAAACTGCATATACGTTACGGGCTTAGACAAAGCGACAATCAAGTCGAAAAAGAAAACAGACAAACTAGCACTAGAAGTGAAAAGAAGAGCATTGAACCTTATGGGAGTAGAAGTCTACGAGGAAGACGACCAGACTCTCCAGATAATGATATACATCGACATACAAAAAGCAGACATTAACAGTATACTCAAACAGGTATCGCATAGTGCCCTCAAAGCACTCGACATTATAAAGGCACTCCTAGGCAATGAACGTAATAAATCCTACATAATTGACGAGACACAGATACTCAAAAAAGATCTAATCAGATACCAGCACGCCATACTACGGTATCTAGCTACTGAAAGGACAAGGGAGCCGTCACCTATGCTTTACTACATGGCTACCGCGATAGGATACTTCTCATCGGTAATAGACATACTCCTATCATACATAGATTTAGTAGTAAAGACGGATCTAGACAAGCAAGCAAAACTAAACAATCAGACAAGAAGACTAGTAGAATCACTAAAGAAGCTCGTTACAGAGACGGCATCACTCCTATTAGAACCAAACAATGAGAGGCTTGATAAAGTACTAAAGGATCTTGAGAAACTCGAGAACAATATTAAATCTCTGATCGCCGAAGAATCCCTTACCAAGGCAGAAACGATATTCTTATCACAGGTTCTAATCATCGCCAGAATATTCAAGACAATAGTATACGTTGTAACGTGTAAAGTAGTACTAAGTATAATGAAGAATCTTGATCTAGAGTAGCGACGGCCACTCTTCAATATTGTTTTCTTAAAAATGTGAATATGAAGATAAAGTATTACCCTAAATATTCTAACAAGGTGAATACAAGATAATAACAGGCTACATACTGGAACAACTCTACTTCTGCGACTACAAGGCCTATATAGAGTACAGAAAAGGATGGCAGAACAAAATCAAGCCAAGCAAAGGAAGAATGATATCAAGCCTACTAGCCGGGCTACAATCAAACAACAGCAATCTAAAATACGCCAGAATAACTTTCAGAGGAGAAATCAAAGGAATCCCAGCAATCGTAACACCAGATCTCACACTACTCAGAGACGGCAGATCCATCGGATACATAAGGGTAAAACAGAGAAAAAACCTGAAGATATACGATTCG
Source organism: Acidilobaceae archaeon (assembly GCA_027043945.1). Taxonomy (GTDB): domain Archaea; phylum Thermoproteota; class Thermoprotei_A; order Sulfolobales; family Acidilobaceae; genus S143-63. The sequence continues at coordinate 3,472 of JALUDS010000021.1, read as the reverse complement.
GATTACGCAGGGCTTCTACTAGCAGGATATCTGGACGACGAAGAAGAGACTAGAGATTACGAGAAAAAACTAATTGTAGTAGCATACAGTGAAACAAGCGGATTAATAGAAGCATTGAAAAGACTACTCGAAACCGGCATATATCCAGCTAAAGAGGAGAAATGGGCTATAGGAATAAGAGTGTACGATAGATACATTGCCGAAGAATTCCTGTTAAAAGCAATAAATGTACTAGTACGAGACACACCACCTATACCCCGTGTATCTCCACGATGCAATTACTGCTCATTAAGAGAGGAATGTCCAGCTCAAATGTAAATCCTTAATCCTCACGATAATAATACTAGTAATTGGGCGGCTGGGGAATGGAGTGGCCCGATCGCTGCTGAATAAGCCTCTCAGGCTGTCCATGTGATGACCGAACCCGAGTCTCGACCCCAGCCGCTCCTCGAGAATGCTGGTTTAAAGGGATCGATTGTTCTTTTCACGAAGTTCTCTTGCCAACCTTATGGCTAGGAAGAATACTATTCCAGCCTCTACGATCGTAAAGACTGGGTCGTTGTTAAGATAAGCGTATATCGCGAGAATAGTTGCACCACTCATGTTAAAAGCGTAAAGCCATTTCCAGTCTTTTACAACAAACGATACGAAGACGAGGATCATTCCTAGTAGTCCTAATAGCTGGTTTCCATCTATGTAATCCATACGTCTCCTTGATTCAACTTCATCTATTGCCCCAGGTTAAAAACGATTCTCTCTTATTTCATTTATAGCGTGTTTCTAAGTGCTCTTCTAAAAAAGGGATTCTTATTTGCTAGTTCCTTTATAACAGATTCTATAGGTTCTTCGGGGCCTAGCTCTACTTTAAGGAATACTCCAGTTCTGCCATGTATTCTTCTCCTGGTCAACACGGAGACTCTTTCCCTTACAAGATCGATACTTACCCTAAGGATTTTCGCCGTGTATTCTTCATTCCCTGGGACTGGTATCATCGTGTGGCCTTTTTCTAC
>JALUDS010000021.1:0-2362 GCA_027043945.1 Acidilobaceae archaeon | reverse complement strand
GTAAACACGTAGCGTCCTGCAACAACGTTACGACGGAGCCATGCCTCGCTTAAATGACGATCCAGGCTGTTTTCCAAGATAAGATCCTTGTCTAGCTCGTCGTCGCTCACGTCCCATATATCATAATCTAGTATTTTCTCGATACATGGTCTATCGCCGAAGAACTCGATTAACGGTCTTTGAAGCAATTTACCAATGCTAGCAACGCATCTATCTCCGCGACTCGTAACACATTCAAGAGTGGACGTCGTACTTTGACATCTATCCACTAGGCGTTCATGGATAAGCTCATATACGCGTGTTAGATGTACTGGCCGTTTCCCGATTCTAGGGCCTATGACTGCTGTATAGTAGGGCTCGCTGTACTTTTCCGGATTAAATGCCATTCCTCCGGTTATTCTTCTAAGGAAGTCTTGTTTATCTGAAATAGGAGGCTTATCTAGGTATCCTACAAGTAGTGTTGGCCATTTCCAGTAGGCAGTAGATAATATCCATTTGTCCTCTATGTTTGACGAGCGCAGGGCTATTGTCTCAACTCCGCCTAGCACATATACTGGTTTTTCCGCGTTTAGTCTAACTTCATAGTATTCAGGGGGTAAGTCTATTTCCTTGCTCATTGTCGAGGTTCACCGACGCTATTTTAGTCCACTATTATTATCGAATTCATATAGAGGAGGTATATCTGAGAGGGACTTACCTGTAGCAGTTACGAGTACCGCGTGTTCGTCGGGGAGATAGGCCCAATCGAATCCTTCAATCTCTGGTTTAACAGGTGCTTCTTCGTCTTCCTCGAGATAATAATATGCCTCTACTATTACTCCATCAGGGCCCCAGCTTATCCTGACTCTATCTGAGAGTAGATCGCTTCCTTCAAGCGCTACTAGCTCTATCTCTAGAGAGCCCGTGTCTGGGTCCAGCTCTAGGTATTCGAGCTCGTAGCGTCCTCTAGCCTTTAGGACGTCTAGGACTCTATCAATAATGTTCTTATGCGTGGCAACACCATAATAGATGAGTTCGCTCATTACACTATCCACTCGGTGTTCTTTCCTAACCTTAAGCTGGTATGCCCAATCAACGATATCCTGGGAATAGTCACTAAGCGTCTCGACAAATGATCTAACAAAATCATCCACGGTGACGCCAAGTTTCTCAGCTAGATCAGTTATAATGCCTAATGTTTCTTCGCTCATCTCTAATTGTATTCTCGGCATCTATGATTACACCATATATCATAGCGGGTAGGAGACGGGACTTATATCCACATAGTTAGATATAGAATATCACGTCCTTAGAAGTAGTTCCAAGCAACTTATACTCTTTTTCTAGGAGCAAGTCCTTATATTTAAGATTCTTCAATAAACTCATAATCACTCTCCCCCTAGATACCCTAGAGAGCTCCATAATTGCTTTCTCTAAATCATCCACCAGGTCGAGAACCGTAAAACTATAAACGAGATCGAACACATTATCTCTGAATGGTAAATCCTCCACATTTCCCTCTATAAGTAGACATTTCGACGGACAATAGAGTCTGGCTCTTCCCTTTGCTATATCGAGCATATTCCGACTATAATCAAGGCACACATACTCATCGACTCTAGATAAAAGCTTGTTTAGCCCAAGATATTCTATTAACAGTCCGGTCCCGCATCCCGCATCTAGGACTCGTCCATGTGGCGGGAATCTCTTTAACGCGATGAAATACTTCTCGAACTGCTCGGCTCGGTAGAGCTCATCGTATCCCTTGGCTGTCGCCTCATATCTTTCTCTAATTATATGTCCTTTACTCATTTCGGTGCTCCCTTCCAGGGCACGCTGTAGTCTCTAGGATATAATGGTTAGATCTCAGACGCTTAAAATGAGGAGTATAACTGTGAAATAGTGAGAATAAGGCTTTATGATGCATTATCTTAATTAGACTATTATATTAATCAATATAGCAAGATGGTTGATCATTATGCCACGGGCACTGTTGATTGTTACGGGTCAAAGCGAAACGAGCATATACTATTGTATCGAGCAATGGCTACTGTACAAAGGAGTAGAAGTCATAGCAATTGAGCATATAGACAGAGCCTCATTATCGGACTTGGACTCGGAATTAGATATAGCAGTTGTAGATAAAGAGGAAACATTAAATAAACTAGGTCTGAAGCCCAAAATAGCGGTTGTATACTCGGGAAGACCTAGAGACGACGTCCCGGTATCCTTCGACGAAGACATTATTGTACTTCATAAGATGTCGGGTCTTTACATGCTATTCCGGATATTAGAACACTATATGAGTAAAAAGGGCCTACTACTTCATACCCCCATACTGAAGGAAGAACCCAAGCCTCCCTGAAAGAATAATAACATAAAT
>JALUDS010000020.1:0-1424 GCA_027043945.1 Acidilobaceae archaeon | reverse complement strand
AGCCTTATACTCTTAGCAGGTGCAAATCCATAGACACCCATCCTTTTAGGTCTTCGACCCTTGTTTGGCCTGGGCTTCCTCCTGCCTCCCTTCCTTACTCTCACTCTTACGACGATTACTCCCTGTTTAGCTTTGTAACCGAGGTTTCTAGCCCTATCAAGCCTTGTGGGTTTATCGACTCGGATTATAGCAGGCTGCCTACGCCACAGGATTAGCCGTTGCTTCATCAGCATGCCATGGACTCCGTCGTACGGCCTCTTCCAGGCTTCGGCTATATAGTGGTACATCGACTTTGCCATCTTTCACCATCCCTCTTCTCAAATCGGATAGGCCAAGGTTTTAACTCTTATACCTGTCCTAGTCCACGAAGTAATACAGGAGAAATAAAATCTTGTCTATTGAACCATCTATTATAGGCGTAGAGATTAATGCAAATGTTATACCTAGATCAGTATATGGTGGATGACGAGGAGTCAGGTCATGGAGCCTAGCAATATACTGATAGGGATTGTAGGTAAAACTAACGTAGGAAAATCAACGTTCTTTGCGGCGGCTACAGAGACAACCGTTGAAATAGGCAATAGGCCATTTGTAACAATTGATCCAAATATAGGAGTTGCATATCTTAGAAAAAGATGCGTACATGTTGAACTGGGATTAGAGAAATGCGACGCATCAAACAGCATATGTCTCATGGGCTGGCGCTTCATACCTGTAAAGGTTATGGATGTAGCCGGCCTTGTTCCAGGAGCTCATCAGGGTAGAGGCCTCGGAAACAGGTTCCTTGATAACCTTAGGAGAGCAGATGTTCTCCTTCTTGTAGTTGATGCAAGTGGATCAACTGATCCCGAAGGAGTCCCTGTAAAACCGGGAACCTATGATCCTGTAGAGGAGGTAAAGCAAATCATCTATGAAATAGATGAATGGATGTATTCTATAATAGAGAAAGACTGGGACAAGGTTGCTAGAACAATAGACGCCAGTAAAACCCTCGACATAGCAGGAGCACTGGCACAGAGACTAAGCGGATTAAGTATAACCAAACCGCATGTCGCCGAGGCTCTCGAGAGAACAGGTTTGATAGATAAGAAACTGACGAACTGGACAAAAGAAGAACTCAGAGAATTCATGCAAGTACTAAGAAAAATATCTAAACCAATAGTAATTATTGCGAATAAAATTGATTTGCCTAGAGCCCATGAGAACTATGAAAGAATGAAAAGAGAGTTTCCAGATTATAATATCATACCGACAAGCGCGGCGGCAGAATTACTTCTAAGAAAACTAGCAAAAGAAGGAAAGATCAGGTATATTCCCGGAGACGACTCATTCGAGATAATCGAAGAACTAGACCCGAAAACGACAAGAATCCTTGAAATGATAAAGAAGAACATAATGGAAAAATATGGAGGGACAGGAGTCCA
>JALUDS010000019.1:0-1462 GCA_027043945.1 Acidilobaceae archaeon | reverse complement strand
TCCATATCTAGCTGCAACCACCCATGGCTTCTCCCCAGTTCTAGGGGGAAATCCATACGGTATTGCGTCTACTGGGGGCTGTTCGCGTCCATATACATTATATAACATGTATATTACGGCGGGAGAAACCATGGCCATAACTATAGGCACGATCAAAAATATGAGTCCTATCCGGCCGTACAGTGTTCTTTTCGTTACCTCATTATCAAGTACATGATAGACGGAATCTACTCTTATAGTACTAGTCTCGGGCCTGGCACTATTATTACTTATTATTGCCAGCCTAACTCCTGTGCCTTTACTCAGAACAGGCAACGAGTACCTATCACTAGGTTTTCCGCTTCCTAGTGGGGGCAGTACGGCGATCCTCGTATCATATTCTCCTATTATAGTCATGTTTTGAGTCCGGAGATGTTCCTCGCTTCCAACGAGATCTAGATAATAGAGCCAGTTATTGCTATCTTCATATATCTTCGGAGGTACAAGGACAAGAACATATCTTACAGTATAGAACTCTCCGGGAGATAATCCTGTTGGAGAATAACATCCTATCTCGTTCTCTGCATCCGCTACCTCAAGCTTGTATAAGAGATCATTCTTCTTGGCCCCAGGTAAATCCGTGTAGAGGTTACCATCTGCGTCTACCACATAGTAATACATGCCCTGGGGACAAGCAATGCCTCGAACAAAGATCTCCCCAGGACTGGCCGGACTTTCCACGCGAAGTGGAGAGTTAAAGGTATAATACAGCATTGAAAGCCCCTTCTTATTGATCCTATAGGTAAGCTCCATATCAAGTGTAGTCCCATTACTAATGCGCGCATCAAATCGCGTAACAATCGCTTTGTCGAGAGTCTCAAGCACAGGTAATACATCTATAGGATAGCTCATAGACTCTAGAATAGAATGGATTAATCCAACACCTAGCACAGCTACTAGGATATCTATCAAGATGATCATAGCTATTAGTCTACGCTCCTCCAACCAGGAGCACCAAATGTTATCATACTATACGTGTACAATAATACGAACACCTAATAATAAATATCGTCATGAAGAATTTTAAAATAAAACAATTAACCAAACTCAACACTCTCCAAAGCTTTAATCGAGAATTTTAATAGAACAAAAACAAACAAGGAGATCATCTAAGACCTATCGAGCTAATAGTAGCCCGAGAAGGCATACAGAACCTCATAGACGTTAACAACTAATACTCGATAACTATATGTTAGACTTCAATAACTTCTTTACTCGTTCATCTTTGTATTATATGATCCGCTTATCTCACCCCCGGCTCTCTCTTCAATTACTCTCACGCTATTTAACATGCTATTACCTATGTATCGCGGAAGAAAACCTGTATGACTGAGTGTATTATAAGATCGTGTTAGGAGTTAGGTGGCGCCGCGGGCGGGATTTGAACCCGCGCGGGGTCTCCCCCACCGGCTTAGCAGGCCGG
>JALUDS010000018.1:0-5842 GCA_027043945.1 Acidilobaceae archaeon | reverse complement strand
TCAATGGTAAGTCCAGGTATTGTTCCCCGGCTCCAGGTGTTATAACAGTTATCCTCCATACTGTTTCTCCCGAGTATGTCTGTGTTAGGATATAGTAGTGTTTGTTGTCCTCGGCGATAGAGTAGAGATATCCGTCTGGCTCTAACTGTGTCAGTACTCCATTATGGTAGTAGAGTATATTTCCTCTTACATTCATGAGGAGTGTCCCTAGAACGCTCTTGACCCCCATAGTGGATCCTGTAAGCCATGGTGCTTGAACCGGGCTTTCCACCTGGCTTATTGTAACGGTCCCATTGGGCCATATAATGTAGAGGGAGTCCGATGTGAGTGCTGCTGTGACACCGCTCTGAGGATCGCTTCCCCAATAAGCGATTTGGCCGCTAGTATTGTATTCAACCATCGATCCTGTAGTCAGGTCTAGCACTTCGAATAGCGATATATTCCCTATTTTCCTCCCATATGGATCATATATTATCTCTTCATCTACCAAAACAGCAGTACTGGGTCCCGATAGGAACACCCTAGTCGGCTTTATACCCGGTGCGTCGTCGTCAAAGATAACGGCACGCTCCACATTACACGTAGAAGAATTCAAGACCGTTACCATGAAGCCATCTGGTACAGAGGGCGTTCGGCTAAATGGGTTCCACAAGCTCATTACAACTCCTATCTCTTCACGATAAAAAGAATAGGAGACTAAGTTTGCCTCGTAACCCCTGAAAGTATAATTTAAGAGGTCGTCGAGAACGTCGAACGCGCATTTAAACTCCAGAGTGCTGGGATCCCTAAGGGCCAATACGCCACCATACCTATAGGCCTCAACTATGGAGCCTGGGGCTACAAGAGCCTTATCTGGTATCATAGAGCGAGCAGTTTCCAGCGGACTCGGTACAACAGGATAATAATACTCCTTCGTCCATTGATGGACTACTAAAGCGGAACCACTAGGCACAATAAATGACATGTTAAGCCCAGTATTCGCAAGATCCGGTGTTGGGCCCAAGTCGAAGCTTGCAACAAGCAGGTCTTTATGGAAGAGATATACAATAATATGCCAATCCCTCCAAAGATCAAACTGTATCCTGATGCCTCCGAAAGCATAAATTGTCTTATCCTCTCCACCATATGAAACACTAGTATTCTCCAAAACCAGAGGACCCGCTAGCCATTCATCATCAGCGTCTTTAAGTCCGATCTCAAGACTCCCGTTTTTCACCCATACGTAGAAAACTGATCTGACAAGAGCTACCTCCGGAGAACCAGCTTTCAGCGGATACCTAGCTTCATTAGGATAATAAGATCCCCCTAGAGGTACAGGTCCTTCTGGGGAGATAATAACAGTCCCATCTTGCGTCTGGCCTAGGAAAGCGGTGAGAGGGACTGCTAAGAGTATGAGAACCACAAGCGAAATAACAGCCTTCTTCATCCTGCACCACCCCCTAAGGTTATTTTAAGAATCTCATCTCCCCCACTCTCCGTGACAGCCACTACGTATAATGTGTCGGGACTAGTCGCGAAGTCTCCTAAATATCTAATATTATCGGGGAGAACCACATGATAAACACGAACAAACGCTCTACCGTTAGAAGTAACGTTAACAAGCTCGACAGCATACACGTCTTTCCACCCAACATAGATAAGAGCCGGATTATCGTTGATCACGGCTGGCCTCGGCGTGAAAGATGATGGGATCGGTACAAGGACAATTGAGTCGTTTTCAGGGTCAAGTAGCATGAAGCCTTGGCCATCTGGACCAGCCCACATAAGCACTCTTGTATTGGTAGGAAAAGTATAGAGGCTGCCGAGAGATCTAGGAATATGCATGGCCCACTCCACGGTACCGTTTAAGGGATCAACTAGCGAGATAACATTAGCATTATCCAGCGTCCTATTAAGTACGATTACGCCGCCATCCCAATAAAGAGTTGTCTGATACGGTACATGATAGAACCGTACAATGCTGCCCTCTACGATAGCAGCAATAATCTGTTCAGAAGGCGTACCAAAAGGCATGTACAGGGGTATAAATAGTCCACCTCCTCTCACTGCCCCCTCCTGAACCTCAACGTTATCGGGCAACCAATCTGGGACAAGGCCCCCATAATCAACCACGTCTCCTCCACTCAGATTAAGGCTCATAAGTTCTCTACCGCTAACAAAGAAGAATTTCCCGTCCAGTATCCCAATGGGCTTTCCAAGGTTGAGGCTCCACACAGCCGCTTGGTCCCCGTCATCATTATATACTAGGACCTCGTTCTCATCTCGCGAATACACGAGAAGATAGCCGTCTCCTGCCGTAATATATGACGGATAGAAACTTAGACTCGAGAAATGTTCAACGCTAGCATTTACAATTACATTCTCTACACGTAGGTGTTGTTGATGCTGTATCGCTGGTTTGAGGAGAAGCAAGCTAAAATAGTCATAGGGTACCCCTACATACTCGTTCTCCTCATAGTAGACTGGCATAGGTCCTCCTGAACCGGCCCCCTGGACAAGGCTTAGGTTAAGATCAAGCCTTACATGCTTAATCAGAATAGTCCAATTATTGTATATTAAGAATCCATCGCCGTCGAAGATATCTCCAGAATAGCCGACTCGAAGCCCCCAGTAGTAGTCGAGAGGCATCGCCTTAAACCATAGGCCCTGTGGAAGCACAACATTACTAGATCCGTAAAGCACCGAGTTTACCTCTCCCTCCAGTTGCTGGAATAAATCCAAAGAATGAAATACCTCCAATGGGTGGAAACCCGTAGTATTAACCAGATACAGATTAGAACTAGACCCTATAAGAAGTGATCCTCCTCCTACCTCTACCCTATACACCTTGAGACTCGTACCTTCCACGTTCACACTTTCCAACAATCCACTGCTAGAGACGAGATAAGCCCTGTATAATGTTGTTAGAAGCGCTACATCCTCCCCGACATAATAGGCGTGCATTACGTCTAAGCTAGTGTCTAGACTTACCGTATAATTATAGAGTTCGACTCCTCCGCCAATATCATATATATGGACATCATAACCTCCATAACTCGATGAGTCCTTAAAAATCACCATAATCTTGCCATCAGCTATAGAGACAATCGGGCAAAACACTGCATAGAACCCGCCATAGCCATCAGGAGTAAACATAAGTCCCCCAATATATTGGTAGCCAAGCCTCTGTCTAAGAGATATAATTGTTTCCCCATTGCCATCCACACTACCAGCAACAATCCTCAAATCACCGTAGACCTTGAGATACTTAACAGAACCCCAACCGGAAGTAGGAGGAGATCCATCAATCCACCAGTCATCCAATATAACAGCTCCGAAGTATCCTCCTCCTATAGTAACAGAAGGAGGACACAACACCCGAAAACTTACTATCTCTCCTGCGTCGCCGTAGTATACGTGGGCAAGCCAGCCTGGGACACCTTGTACAGATTCAACATCTATATAAAGCCTGCCAGCAGCTAATGGCTCTGTCCCGGTCCTATCCACGACTCCAATAGTCCTTAAAAGATCATTATTCTCTTCACTGACCGTAGACGGAGCTGCATAGATAACAGAGGCTATGAATGCAGAGAGAACAAGTAAAACAATTAGCAGCCTAGTATTTCCTCGCCCCAAACACGTGCACCTCAATATATTAAGTACACCTATAGTCTACCAAGCGATGAGATAACCAGGAAGAATCTTCCATGCAATTATAAATAATAACTCCTGAGTATGAGACCGGTGATCAAACCTTGAAGAGGAATTTAACCTGCATGGATCTAATAGCCTTACCTTTTTACCCACAGATGGAAGGGCAAACTGTATGTTTGAACCGCTCCATTCGTCCAGATAAATAAGTGTACAGGAGCATATTTACATGAAACTTATCCCACCATAATTCCCGTCTAATTATATTCATCAAGTAGAAGTACCCCGACATCCACATTATGCATGACTAACAATCAAACAATTATCCAGCATAATATTAATTGATACTCTGGAAAAAGGCATGTGGTATAATAACTAAAAATTTTGACCACCAGTACTATATAATTATACTAGTTCTAAAGCATAGATTCAACTTGGTGGTGACCAGCATCGAGCAGCAACCATAGTAAGAGGCTGGGATTCTGGGAAGTATTCTCGATAGGAGTCGGGGGCATGATTGGAGGAGGAATATTCGCCGTACTAGGCCTAAGCCTTCAATTATCCGATGGAGCTGCTCCGGTAGCGTTTGCACTCGCGGGACTAATAGCACTATTATCATCTTATAGCTATGCCAAGCTAAGCAGTAGGTATCCGAGTGAAGGAGGAACAATAGAATTCCTTGTCCAGGCATATGGTGATGGCCTGTTAAGCGGAGGCCTAAACATAATGCTTCTCGCCAGCTACATAGTAATGATAGCCCTATATGCCCACGCATTCGCCAGCTATGGCGCCAGCCTAGTGCAGAGCTATTATCACATGGCATACATTGTCCTGGCAATATTCGTGGTGTCCTCTTTAACCATCGTGAACATGCTTGGAGCCAAGACAAGTGGAAGAGTAGAACTAGCACTCGTATCATTCAAACTAGGAGTATTATTATTTGTATCCATGGTGGCTCTAGGCCTTGTCGACTGGCAGAGGCTCAGCCCATCCCATTACCCTGCTATCACAAGTATAATTGCGGGAGGAATGATCATATTCCTAGCTTATGAAGGATTCGAACTAGTATCAAACGCTGCAATGGACGTAGAAAACACAAGTGTGCTAAGACGGGCACTATACTCTAGCGTAGTCGTGGTGATCCTAATATATATCCTGGTAGCGATAGTAGCCGCAGGAGGTCTAAGTCCCCAAGAAGTACAGCAGGCCAGAGACTATGCACTAGCCATCCTGGTAAAACCAGTCCTCGGAATGGCGGGCTTCATACTGGTAGTTGCGGCAGCACTTGCAAGCACAGGCTCAGCAATAAACGCTACACTATATGGTACAGCCAGGATGTCATATATGGTTGCTAAATACGGCCAAGCACCACGGGTTCTAGGAAGAAAAGTATGGAGAAATGCCTACGAAGGCCTTATAATTATAAGCCTCCTAAGCCTAGCCCTAGCTCTCGGCGCTAGTCTAGAAGCCATAAGTGCCGCGGGTAGCGGAGGATTCATGATTATATTCTCAATGGTTAACCTCGCCGCTTACCGGCTAAGGAGACAGACCGGTGCAAACCCTATAATCGCCCTCACTGGAGCCATCCTCGCAGTCGCAGCACTTACCATTCTGATATCACGCATGGTACAGACGGCTCCCGACCAGCTAATAGTCTTCGTAGTCCTTCTTATAGGAAGTTTTGCCCTCGAGTACGTGTATAGGCGCATAACCGGCAGGAGACTACCACGATATATAGATCCACGCCTAGAGGAACGTGAAAAACTACTACACGAATATGATCGGCTACTCTCGAGAATAGCTAAAATCATAAAGTCACTGGCTAAAGACGCCGAAGTTTACCTTATCGGCAGTCATGCACGTGGAGAATACTGGAAAGCCAACGATATAGACATACTTGTGGCCACCGATAAAGAACTCCCCAGGCACAGGAGAGAAGTACTCCAGAGACTAATAGAAACAGAACTCAAACTTCCACGCCACCACCCGATACATATACACTATACAACTAAGGATGCAAAGCAAGAGTATCTCAAGAAAGGACACAAGAAAATAGCAAGCTAGAAATACAGAGTCTCGAGACAAAACACAACCCTACATTCCATATCAATTATTATTTTTCAAGAACTATTCTTGCAAGCATTATTAGGAGAGTGCCCGGCAACGACCAGCCAATACCTAGACCCCTCCCTATAAGCTCGCCCATATAAAG
>JALUDS010000017.1:0-19226 GCA_027043945.1 Acidilobaceae archaeon | reverse complement strand
AGGAAAAAGATTCGAAATTCTAGTAAGGCCAGATCCAGCCTTTAAATTCAAAGAAGGCGAAAAAGTCGACTTAGACGACGTCCTCTGGACAGACACAATATACCGCGACGTTAAAAAAGGATTAAAGGCGAGCCCCGAAGAAGTCAAAAAAGCCTTCGGAACAGACGACATCAAGAAAATAGCGGTAAAAATCCTAAAAGAAGGAGAAATACAGCTTACAGAAGATCAACGCCGGAAACTAATAGAAGCCAAAAAACGCCAGATAATCACATACATAGCCCGTAACGCGATCGACCCAAAAACAGGAAAACCCATACCAGAGGCAAGGATAGAGACCGCGTTCGAGCAACTCAGGATAGGCGTAGATCCATTTAAGAGCGCGGAGAGCCAGGCTCTCGAAGCAGTACGCCAAATAGCCAGACTAATGCCTATACGCATAGCGAAAGCACTTGTACGAGCCCTTATCCCCGCCCAATATTCTGGCAGAGTATACAAAGAGCTCCGCAGACTAGGCGAGGTAAAAAGAACAGACTGGCAAACAGATGGAAGCCTATTAGTAGAACTTGAAATACCCGCAGGATCCCAAATCGATGTAGTATCCAGACTCCAAAACCTAACACGGGGATCCGCGAAAATCGATGTGAAGGTGGTAAAATAATGGACAAGCGAAGAATAGTGGTACCTGGAGAGAGGCTACCGCCGGAAACTATTGTTAGAGACACGAATTACGTGTACGAGTACAACGGCGAGAAGATAGCGGCTGTAGTGGGCCTACTAGACGAGCGGGAGAAGCCGGTGTTCCTACCACTCCAAACAGTATATGTTCCAAAGCCGGGCGACGTTATAATAGGACTCGTAAGTAGTGTGGCAATAATGAACTGGTATGTTGATATTAACAGTCCATATGTGGCAGTGCTCACAGCACAAGACTTCCTAGGGAGACCATTCAATCCCCAACAAGACGAACTCTCCAGATATCTTCAAGTAGGAGACTATATCAAGGCAAAAGTCGTCTCGTTCGACAGAGCAAGGAACCCGCTACTAACAGTCAGAGACGAGGGTCTAGGAAAAATAAACACCGGTAAAATCATTGAAATACAACCTGCAAAGATTCCTAGAGTAGTAGGAAAGAAAGGTAGCATGTTAGAGATGCTTAAATCACAAACCGGATGCGAGATATTCGCAGCTGTAAACGGCAGGATCCACATTCAATGTAAAAACCCCGAGATGGAGCCCATACTAGTATTGGCTATTAAGATGATAGAGGAGCAGGCCCATCTCACAGGTCTCACGGACCGAGTAAAGAAATACATAGAAGAACTCAAAGTGGTAAGAGGTGTAGAGTAATGGGTAAACAGCCAGGCGTTAAACTAATAAGAGAAGACGGCTTAAGGCACGATGGCCGAAAACCCGACGAAATGAGACCCATCAAGATGGAGGTAGGAGTACTCAATAACAGTGACGGCTCCGCACTAGTCGAGTTCGGTAGAACAAGGGTAGTAGCAGCGGTATATGGTCCTAAAGAACCAATACAAAGATTCGTATTGCTCCCCGACAGGGCAGTTCTAAGAGTAAGATATCACATGGCACCCTTCTCCACTACAGATAGGAAGAGTCCAGCTCCCAGCAGGAGAGAGGTAGAGTTATCAAAAGTTATACGAGAAGCCCTAGAAAGCATTGTACTAACAGAGAAATTCCCAAGAACAAGCATAGATATATTCATAGAGGTTCTCCAGGCGGATGGCGGTACAAGGACAGCTGCAATAACAGCAGCAAGCCTAGCCCTAGCAGATGCAGGTATACCGATGAAAGCCCTAGTAGGGGGAGTCGCAGTCGGAAAAGTCGAAGGCGTACTAGTACTAGACGTTGATGAACTCGAGGACGGAAACGGCGAGGCAGATATGCCAGTAGCCGCAGCCCCGGACATAGGCGAGATTACTCTATTTCAGCTCAACGGTGTCCTGAGCAGAGAAGAACTAGAGCAGGCTCTTGAGATGGCTTTGAAGGGAATAGAGAAAATTGTCGCGCTCGAGAAGGAGGCGCTTAAAAGGAAATATGAAAAGATAGAGGTGGAGTAATCATGAGTCTCACGCCGTATAGGATACCTATTGTCTCAGAGATAAGGAAACAAACCATCTATTCTCTACTCAAGAAGGGCCTAAGAGACGATGAGAGAGACCTGTATTCGCCGAGAAAAATCGAGATACAGCTCGGCGTAATAGAAAAGGCCGAAGGATCAGCCCTAGTAAAACTAGGAAACACGCAAGTACTCGCCGGAGTAAAAGTCGAGGTAGGAAGCCCCTTCAGAGACACCCCGGACGAAGGAGTGCTAACCGTTAACGCAGAATTCGTGCCGCTAGCCTCTCCGTATTTCGAGCCAGGGCCACCAGACGAGAACGCCGTGGAGCTCGCAAGAGTAGTTGATAGGAGTCTTAGAGAGGTCATGGCGGTCGACAGAAAGAGTCTCGTACTGATACCAGGAGAAAAAGTATGGGTCGTCTTTGTAGACCTCTACATACTCGATCATGACGGGAACTTATTCGACGCCAGCATGCTAGCAGCAATGGCAGCACTACTAAACACTAGATTACCCGAATACGAGGAGCTTGAAACCGGGGAAATCCAAGTAAACAAAGATAACAAGAAGGATCCGTTAAAGATAAACCATATAGTGGTATCGTCAACAGTCGCCAGGATAGGCGACGTATACGTGGTCGATCCCAACCTAGACGAAGAAGTAGTAGCAGATGCAAGGCTCTTCATGGCCTTTGACGAGCAAGGAAGAGTTGTAGGAGTACAAAAAGTAGGTACAGGAGGCCTCAAGCCAGAAGAAATATTAAAGATAATAGATATAGGCAGGAATTCGGCAAGCGTATACTTTAAAGCCCTACAGGAGGCATTCTCCGATACAGGGCTACCCGTGGAGATACGGCTGTAAGGAAGGTGGTGATAGGATTGGCGAGAAGAACGAAGATAGTGGGCCCAGTGGGAAGATACGGTCCAAGATACGGAGTCAGCGTGAGAAAGAGAGTAAGAGACATACTTCTAAAAAAGCAGGGACCGCATACCTGTCCATTCTGCGGATCACAAGGAACAGTTTACAGGGTCTCGGTAGGAATCTGGTCCTGTAGAAAATGTGGCAACACATGGGCAGGAGCAGCCTATACGCCTAGGTCAGGCCTAGCAGCATACTTCAAAAAATACGTTGTCAAAAACTACTAAAATCAAACTCATTTCTAAAATCAACAGCTTTCAAAGATATTTTCAAAAATATTCCTCTACTAGACTATAATGATGTATCAACTATATGAATAGGAGGAACCATTATGAGAAACATAATAATAACAACAAGCAGGAGGCCAAACAGAAGGATAAGATCGTTCATAAAAGACCTCGAATTAGTTATACCGAGAGCAATTAGGCTCACCAGAGGCCACTTATCGATGAAGGATCTTTACTTCGAAGCGTTAAACATGAATGCGGACAGAGTAATAATAGTATCAGATAGACGGGGAAACCCCGGCATAATACGTATCTATAAGCCTGAGAATGAGGAGCTAGTAAACATCGTTTCATTTATAGTTAAAGGCGTCTCTCTATCCCGGGAAAGAAAAGCACCACAAACAACTGACGTTGATAAGGATAAACTCAGGCTTATCGCGAAACCAGTCTCCGGGGTAAAGATAGAATTAGAGTTTGCTGAGGCATTCAATATAGGCTTACATGCACAACTATACTATAAAGAAGAACATGAGTCGATTATCGCAGAAATTAAGGCTATAAACGAGCGCGACGTCCAAGCCGAATTTAAATACAGAGACAAGTCAATCGGCCCCAGAATAAAGCTAGGCGCGCCACATAGAATGATTAAAACAATCCATACTCCTCCCAGAGGGAGCCTGTAGAATGAGAGCTTTACTCGAATTCTGTCTAGGAAAAGCCTCAAAAACAGTCTATGAGGCTCTACTAGCAGAGGCAAACCAGCCTTCTCCAAGCAAAGGAGAAGCCCGAGTCTCAATGAGTAGTGACGAATGCATTAGAATAGAGATAATAGCAAAGGATCTCTCAGGTCTAAGAGCTCTGGTAAATAGTTATCATCTCCTAGTATACGCCTCGTACTCGTCAATACATAGGTTACAGGGACTAGAGCGATAGGAACTAAACCAATAATAATCTCTGAGTTCTCCAAGGGTTATGGAGGCCGGATGAACTATGGTAGAGAAAGTTTCCAGAGAAGCAGAAGCCAAGTATCTAAAATACATGAAGCTAAGAGAAACACTCGCAAAAATACTACAAGAGAAAGCCATAGCACAGGGCGCACTAGAGGAAGTAGAGGCACTACTAGGACAACTAAAAGAGCTATCAGAAGACACCGAGCTCTACAAGCTTACAGGATACGTTTTAATCAAAACAAAAAGGGAAGATATACTCAAAGAACTAGAAGAGAAAAAAGACGACCTAGAAATCAAGCTCAAAGCCTTAGAGTCGCAGGAAAAGAAGCTCAGAGAAGATATCGAGAGACTAGCCGAGGAATTAAAGAGAATGCTGGGAGGCGCGGGTGTCGCTTCAGTTGGAGGATAACGATAAAATTACCCGCGCCATAGAGAAAACCCATGAATGGCTCGTAGCATTTCTCGAAAGAAATCTTCCAGGAACCGTATCGTCATTTCTCATTACTCTCCACGCAGACTACGATGAGGAAGGAGTCATAAACCTAGTAATAGATGTCCAGGCGTCGAGGCCGAGGACAAGAATAATATCAGAGATAGTAGAGGAGGCGGTTGCAGGTGCACGAAGAATATTTGAGAAAGAAGCTGGAATACCGGCTCACGCTAGAATTCGATACGCTCCTACACAAGCTAGGAAAAAGAAACGTTATCATAGCACACGCAAACGCAGATCTCGACGCGGTAGGAGCGGCCATAGGCCTCGCAGAGATTCTGGAAACATACGGGGTTAATTCAAAAATAGTATTCCCTGAGGGACCTTCTAGAGTTGCCCGTGAACTCCTTGCAAAACTCGATATAAAGTATCCGTATTCAAGCAAAATAACACCAGGCGTTATAGACTCGATAATTATAGTCGATAC
Organism: Acidilobaceae archaeon; assembly: GCA_027043945.1. GTDB lineage: Archaea > Thermoproteota > Thermoprotei_A > Sulfolobales > Acidilobaceae > S143-63. The sequence continues at coordinate 14,137 of JALUDS010000017.1, read as the reverse complement.
CGCTAATCTAGTCCAGCTTCATCCACACACCGAGATAATCGATGACGCTGGCTATATTGTAGTTATAGATCATCATAAAGAAGGAAGACTAAAGGATATGGTTGACACGGCTATCGTTTTACCAGAAGCTTCATCAACCAGCGAAATAATAGCTACTATAGCTAGAAACCTCTCTGTGCCACTAAACCCTAGTGTTGCTTCACTACTTTATGCTGGTATAATTAGTGACACAGCAGGCCTCAGAAACCCAGGAGTTTTCACATTCATAGCACTAGACTACCTATATGAGAATGGTGCTAATGTAAATATTCTCAGAGAACTCCAGGACACGGGACAACCAGACCTCTCAGAAAGAATAGCTATATTCAAAGCCCTTTCAAGACTATCATATGCAAGGATATGCAAGGAAATAATCATTGCAATAACACATATTGGTAGCCATGAATCTCAGATCGCCAGAAAACTTATTGAATTATCGGGAGATGTCGCAGTAGTGGTAAAAGATACAGAGATAGGAGTAAGGATAGCGATTAGGGTCTCAAAGAGAGCGTTAGAAAATGGTATTCGAGCAAACGAAATAGCCCTTTACATAGCCGAAAAATATGGCGGGGAAGGAGGAGGACACGACGCAGCGGCGATGGTTACAATTAAAACTATGGAGTGGACCGCGGAACGGTTATCCGAGCAACTTGGAAGGAGTCTTCCTGGAAAAATAGCCCGATTATGTACGGCGAGGAGGAAGAAACTTGAATGAATCAGAGAAACCATTGATTATATATGCAGATTATAGAGAGGAGAAAAGCGGTATTCCTCGATTAATTGAAGAATCGGGACTGAGGGTTGTCAGAAAGAATCTCAGTATAGGAGACTATGTTATATCAAATGAGATAGTTATTGAGAGAAAATCAGCCTACGACTTTGTTCACAGTTTGTTCGACGGAAGATTATTCGATCAGGCGAGAAGACTCAGAGAAGCCTATGGCTCTGTAATAATAATAATTGAAGGAAACCCTATAAGATTAAGACGCTATAGAAGGATGACTAAACAGATATATGCTGCAATCTCATCGCTCCTAGTCGACTACGATATTAAGATAATATATAGTGATAACGTTGAGCACACGGCGATAATAATAGAGTCACTCGCGAGAAGACTGCTAAAGAGTAGGAGAACTGCTGTAGTCCTACATAAGAAGCCCAAACTAGAAACAATCCAAGAACAACAACTATACATTATTCAATCATTTCCCTCAATCGGTGCTAAAACCGCCGAGAAGATCTTAGAATACTTTGGTTCGCTGAGAGAATTCTGCAATGCATCAATCTCAGATCTCTCACGAATCGAAGGCATAGGTGCTAAGAAAGCTGAGCAGATCTACAAGATACTCAACTCGAGATATGTTGGGAAGACAAAGCAGGTACGTAAACGTAGAAGAACGCTAACAGACTACTATGTAGAGGAAGGAAATAACTCGACCCATGACGGATAAGCAAGCATATTTATTTTATAACCCTACATGGACCGCCCTTCTTACTGGTGTAGTGTGAAAGGTGATCTAGTTGGGAGCAAGAGTAAAGGTAGTATCTGAAATAGAGAAAATAATGGGCAACATCGAACAAATACGAAACATAGGTATAATTGCCCACGTCGACCACGGAAAAACCACTCTAAGCGACTCGCTACTTGCGGCAGCAGGTATCATCTCGGAGAGAATCGCGGGAGACGCTCTAGTACTAGACTTCCTGAGCGTAGAAAAGCAGAGAGGAATAACAGTAAAGTCTGCAAACATAAGCCTCTACCACGAATACAATGGTAAACCATATGTAATCAACCTCATCGATACTCCTGGACACGTAGACTTCTCAGGTAAAGTAACAAGAAGCCTTAGAGTTCTCGACGGAGCGATCGTAGTAGTAGACGCAGTAGAAGGAGTGATGACACAGACAGAGACAGTGATTAGACAAGCACTGGAAGAGAGAGTAAGACCACTACTCTATATCAACAAGGTAGACAGATTAATCAAAGAGCTAAAACTTCCGCCGGACAAGATTATGGAGAGATTTATCGAAATAATACGCGATGTAAACAACTTGATAGACCTATACGGAGAACCAGAGTTCCGCAAGAAGTGGAAACTCAATCCTGCAGACGGAACAGTCGCATTTGGTAGCGCAAAGGACAGATGGGGAATCAGTATACCGATGGTCAAGAAGAAAGGAATAACGTTCCAAGAAATAATCAAAGCATATGAGACCGAGGACAAAGCCGAGATAGCTAGACTAGCAAAACTAATGCCCGTGCACGAAACAATACTAGACATGGTAGTCAGATTCGTCCCCAACCCAAGAGAAGCCCAGAGGTACAGAATACCGAAGATCTGGAAAGGAGACATAAACTCAGAACTAGGAAAAGCCCTCTTAGAAGCAGATCCCGACGGCCCCCTAGTATTCTTCGTAAACGACGTAAGAGTAGAGAAGACGGGACTCGTAGCAACAGGAAGAGTATTCTCCGGAAGACTCGAGCCTGGAAAAGAAGTATATCTACTAACAGCGGGCAAGAAAGCCAGAATACTCCAAGTAAGCCTTTACATGGGACCATTCAGAGAAATCACCAAGCTCATACCAGCAGGAAACATAGGTGCAGTAATGGGATTAGAGGATGTAAGAGCTGGAGAAACAGTCGTTGCACCCGACGCAATTGAGCAAGCAGCACCATTCGAACAACTAAGATACGTAAGCGAGCCAGTAGTAACAATAGCAGTAGAGCCCACCAAGATACAAGACCTACCAAAGATGATCGAGGCACTAAGAAAGCTCACAATAGAAGATCCCAACCTTGTAGTAAAGATCAACGAAGAAACCGGAGAGTACCTAATATCAGGTATGGGACCCCTCCACCTCGAAATCGCGCTAACACTACTAAAAGAAAGATTCGGCATAGAGGTAAAGGCCAGCCCACCAATAGTAGTATATAGAGAAACAGTCAGGGCAGAAAGCCAGGTATTCGAAGGAAAGAGCCCCAACAAACACAACAAATTCTATATCAGCGTTGCACCACTAAATGAAGAAACCATCGAGCTAATACAGAAAGGAATAATCTCAGAGAACCAAGATCCCAAGGAAAGAGCAAAGATACTAAGAGACAAGGCTGGATGGGACTACGATGAAGCAAGGAAGATCTGGGCAATCGACGAAGGAATCAACGTCTTCGTCGACAAGACCAGCGGTGTACAGCATCTAAGAGAAGTAAAAGACACAATCCTAGCAGCATTCAGGCTGGCTACAAAAGAGGGACCACTAGCAGCCGAGCCAGTGAGAGGAATCAAAGTAATCCTACATGATGCGACGATACACGAAGACCCTGTCCATAGAGGACCAGGACAGATCTATCCAGCAGTAAAGAACGCTATATGGGCCGGAATGCTTACAGCAAGACCTACCCTACTAGAGCCACTACAGAAACTCGACATAAGAACGCCGATGGACTATGTGAGCCAGATAGCAAGCGTGATTGCAAGAAAACGAGGACGAATACTAGAAGTATTAAGCCAAGGCATGCTGGCTAGAGTAATCGCAGAAGTACCAGTGTCCGAGAGCTTCGATCTAGCAGCAGAGCTTAGAAGCGCTACTGCTGGACGAGCCTTCTGGGGCGTAGAATTCAGCAGGTGGGCACCAGTACCTGATGCTATGCTCGACGAACTAATTAGGAAGATAAGACAGAGGAAGGGTCTGCCACCGTCGCCTCCTAAGTTAAACGACTTGATCGGCCCATAACACAACTAATTTCCTTCTTTTTAATAATTTATTTATAATTATTTTATCCAATAGTATCGTATAGCTCATTCTCCATATAATAATATATTCTAATAATTTTATCTTAAAGGTAAGACTTTTTCGAAACGGTTTAAGTAGCGATAAAATAAATGGTATATACAACTTATTTCTATCTACTGATAAGTTGACTAAGCTTCTCTTATTTTTAACAGATGAGGGCAGGTAACACCCCTGCCAGCCGGCTGGTGATATGGTATGTTAGAACTGCTAGGAGATAGCCTAGTAAAAGCAGGAACAGCACTAGTGGTTCTGCCAATAATTCTCATAGCGGTTATGGGCTTAGTAGTGGTTATTCTAATACAGCTTACAAGGGCGAGACAGGATATTATTGAGAAAGAGCCATGGAAATATGAGAGATACGAGGCAGCAAACCCGCTAAAATATAAAGAGGCGAGGACAAAAGTCTCTATGCAGTATCTAGGATACTTAATAATGTTCCTCGCAGTAGAACCAGCAGTAGTCCTACTCGCTATACTGATGACTGCTCCACGAGACCTCCTGGAAAGTATGCTTATAATATATGGAGTATTCCTAGCAGTATACGCTCCTCTCCTCGCATACGCAGTAAGAGAAGCCAGGAGAATACAGTCCTGGATGTTGGACTGAATTTGAGGTGATGATTATGGATGGAAACGGAAATGGAGAGGGCAAGGTATACGTAGGAAACATAAATGTTTCCGCTAGAAAAGCCAGAAAACTATTAATGAGCGACCTGAAACTAGGCAAACTTGTAGATTGGGGAACTGCATTCTCTCTATGGCCAATACACCTGACAACCAGCTGTTGTGGATGTGAATTCGCAGCGGCGTGGAGCCCCCGCTATGATAACGAGCAGCACGGTGCCCTACCATGGATTGGTCCAAGACAGACTAACTTGATTATCATCGAGGGAACCGTGACGAAAAAAATGGCATGCGCGGTCAGAATCGTATGGGAACAAATGCCCCAGCCTAAATTCGCTATTGCAATGGGTGCATGTGCACTCGACGGCGGCATATTCTACAACAGCTATAATATAGTAAGGCCTTGGCAGATTGTTCCTGTAGACGTGTATATACCAGGGTGTCCTCCTAGACCCGAGTCCGTAGCGAAATCGATCATCATGCTTCAAAAGAAGATTCGAGAAAAACAGGTAGCATCAAAATTCGTCGAAGAGGGATGGCGTCCCGACAAGGAATACGTTATACCAAAAGAGGACCTGTGCTCGTGGTGGAGGGGATAAAGGAATGAGTCCAGAGGAACTAGTGGAGAGAATAAAGTCACTGCTCGGTGACTACGCAAAAGAGATCAAGATATGGAAAAACGATTACATCGAGGTTGAAGTAGATAAAGAGAATATAGAAGAAGTCGCTAAGAGGATGAAAGAATTCGGCTTTGATCATGTCAAAGACTTAACAGTAGTCGACTATATGAAAGAAGGATTCTTCCGTATAATATATAATTTAGGAAGCTACGACAACTTCGAACTATCCTATTACATAGTAGGAATCGCGTACAACATACCCAGAGATAAGCCAGCCACCAAGACACTCTTCTACATCTATACCTCGGCGGACTTCCAGGAAAGAGAAGCATATGAAGCATTTGGAATAACCTTCGAGGGACACCCTGATCTAAGACCAGTACTGCTTTCCCCTCCAGTAGCAGAGTTGAAGCCTCTCAGAAAAGACTTCGTCGTTAAAGAAGATCCGGAAATCATCACAAAGAAGAAATAAGGAGGTGAATGAGATGAGCGGTATTATTAGGACCCAGGGAGCCCAGGTAGGATTCAACGACCTGAAACTTCCCGGAATGTGGAGTAGAAAGATAGGAAAAGACCTCTATGAAATCTTCATAGGACCACAACACCCTGGAAGCGGACACATGAGAATAGTCATAAGGGTAGATGGAGACGTAATAGTAGAAGCAGATCCCGACATGGGATACGTCCACAGGACAATGGAAAAACTATCAGAGGTAAGAACCTGGATCAAAGGAATTCCATTATTTGAGAGAATGGCTATACACGACGCATGTAACGTAACTCTCCCATATGTCAGGGCCGTGGAGAAGCTGATGGATATAGAGGCCCCAGAGAGGGCCAAGTATCTAAGAGTCCTACTATGTGAGATCAACAGGATAGCCGCATTCCTGTACGGTTTCGGTATATTTGGAGTGTTCCTCGGACACTCTACCATGTACATGTGGCCATTCGGCGATAGAGAAGTATGGGTAGAACTCGCCGAATGGCTTACAGGAGCCAGACTCACGCACTCCTATCCAGTATTTGGAGGAGTTAGACGAGACGTACCGGCAGGCTTCACAGACGCTCTCAGGAAAGCAATTAGATACATGAGAAAGCGTCTCGAAGACTACAGAAAGATATTCGTGGATAACCCCGTTATACGTGCCAGACTAGAGGGCGTCGGAGTTATACCAAAGAACTTGGCAATCGAGCTCGGAATAACAGGTCCAAACCTGAGAGCAAGCGGCGTAAAATATGATGTAAGACTGAATCATCCATATGAGGTATATGACCAGCTAGACTTCGAGATACCCGTATTCCAGGAAGGAGACGCCTATGCTAGAGTATGGCAGAGAGTAGAGGAAATAAAACAGAGCCTCAATATCCTAGAACAAGTCGCAGACTGGCTAGACAGGCATCCAAGAACACCTATTCTACACGACAAGTTCTGGAAGACTGCTCCACCCCTCTACAAGAAAATCTTTGAGGAAACAGGAAGAGCCAAACTAGGAGCAGTATACGCCATAATGAAGGTTCCAGCTGGGAAAGCCTATGAGAGGGCGGAAACAGCGAGAGGAGAGATCTCCTACTATGTTGAGAGTAACGGAGGAAACAAACCATATAGGATAAGGATACACTCGGCATCTGCGAGAAACGCGCTCGTCTACAAGTACATAGTTCCAGGACACAGGGTCATGGATCTCCCAGCGATCTATGGAAGCATAGACTACTTCCCGCCCGAGGCGGATAGGTAGGAGGGGTGACGGTATATGAGTGGAATACTCAATATAATAATTCAGATTATAACTTGGCCTCCCCTCTGGCAACTCGTCGTATTAGGACTCCTCATACCATTAGGAGTAGTGGTATTTATATTATGGTTCGAGAGAAAAACAGCTGCTAGAGTCCAGAGAAGAATAGGGCCATATCACGTATCTCCTAAGATTGCCGGTGGCCTGCAGCTAATAGCAGACCTTATGCGATACATGTTCCAAGAGGTAATAATTCCAAAAACAGTCGATAAGTTCCCCTTCATAGTAGCTCCACTAGCTGCACTAATACTATCAATCGTGCCGGTAGTAGCCATACCATTTACATCGATCGAAGCATACTTCCCGATAGACATGTCATATAGCCTCATAATATCGCTTGCATTACTAACACTCTCGCCTCTCTTCATAATTCTAAGCGGATGGGCGAGCAACAACAAGTTCTCAGTAATAGGTGGTATGAGAGAAGCATACCTTATAACAGCCTATGAGCTAGTTGCAGTACTCGCATTTCTCTCAGCAGGAGCAATTACAGGAAGCTTCAACCTAGTCGATATCGTTGAAGCACAAAGCGGTGTAAAGTGGTTCATAATACTTAATCCATTGGCGTTTGCTGCAGCGTTCATAGGAGTTCTACTATCGACAAGCGGGTTCCCATTCGAGATCGCCGAGTCAGAGCACGAAGTAGTGGCGGGTGCTTTCACAGAATACTCTGGCCTCGTCTATGGAATGAACATGGGAGCGGCATACCTGAAAAGAATGATATTCTCTATAATGATAGCCGTAGTATTCCTTGGAGGATGGCAACCATACACTCCTGGAGAAGGATTCATAGCCGGCTACCTTGTACCGAGCATAGTGATACTTGTAAAAGCCACAATACTCATGATGATATTCAGCTTCTTTAGAGCAGTATACGGACGCTACAGGCTCGACCAAGCCCTCGATATCGCCTGGAAAATACTATTCCCTCTAGCAGTGCTAGGATTCGGGCTAGGCCTCCTCGAGGCCTATCTCGGGATTATTTAGGAGGTGGAAATGGGATGCCAGCCAAACCTGTGAGTAAACAGGTTCCGAGTAGAGGAGGGATATTCTCAAAGTTCAAGGGCAACATAGAAGCAATAGCAATAGGTGTAAAATTCTTCTTCAACCCTCAAAGATTCACACTGATATACCCAAAGGAGTACATTAAGCTCAAAGAGGGATACCGAGGCTTCATAGTACTTCGCAAAGATAAGTGTATAAACTGTGGATCCTGTGCGAGAATATGTCCTGCAGCAGCGATGAGACTCATAAGACTACCGTTTACAGATCCAAAGACAGGCAAAACAAGGATGAAGCTATGGCCCGTCATCAATTACAATAGATGTATATTCTGTGGCTACTGTGTAGACGTGTGTCCAACCGAGGCACTTTACCATGTACCATACCACGACGTAGTCTACGAGACAATGGACGTCATGGATCTAGATCTCGAAGAATTCCAAAAAGAGCCCGAATGGGACGCTGAGAAACTCGGTCTTCCTGTAAAGTATGTTGTCGACGAGAAAATGGGTCTTGTCAAGGTCAGGATAAAGGAGGAAGGTGAGAAGCAATGACGGGAGGAGCATTACCTATACTTGCAGCCATAACAGGAGCTTTCATGTTATTCATATCTATACTAATCGTGAAAAGCAAAGATCTCGTATATGCCAGCAGCTCTCTCGCAATACTAGGAATATTGAATGCGATAATGATAGCATTCCTCGGATACTATCTGGTAGCAGCGTTTCTTGTAGTGGTCTATGTAGGTGCAGCAGTTATGTTCATAATAATTACAGTATCAATGCTCGGAGGTAAAGCAAAAGAGCCTGTAGACGAGTCAAAGGGATACTTTACAGCGGGAGCTGTAGGAGCCTCGTTGTTCCTCTTAGTAACAGCAATGGCAGCATATCTCGGATATGTTAGACCATCTAACATTAGTGTCACTGATGTATCGGCTTCAATCCTTGAAAGCCACTCTCTAGTTATCGGCATAATACTATTGGCTCTTGCAGCGACGCTGATCGAAGCAATAGCTATAGCAAGGAGGGGGTGAAGAGTCGTGGCGTTAGTTGATGTTACAATAGCAGGGATCGCCCTTATAACTTCCGCGTTCATGGCTGCAATAGCAGCGTATGGAATGACATATTCGAAGAGCTTTATACGACAGCTACTATCAATAGAGATATTGTTCAATGCTGTCCTCCTAGCAATAATTGTACTATCAGCACTAAGCCCGGCTAGTCTAACTGCGTTCTCCATAATCCTAATATCAGTAGTTGCAGGAGAGGTCATCGTAATCGTTGCCGTGATAGCTGCATACTATAGAGTGGCGAAAGCATTGGACTCCTCAGCTCTAGAAGAGGAGGGGGTGTAAGGAGTGTACGCGAAAATACCTGTCTGGTACATTAGCATTCTGCTTCCAGTCCTAGTCGGCGTACTAGGACTAATCCTAGGGGAGAGAAAAGGATCATTAATAGCCAAATTATCAGCAATATCGCTGATAATACCTACGTTGGCACTCGGACACTACTGGGCGAATGTTAACATAGCTGAAGGAATAGTAGACCCAATAGTGATAGACTTAACCAAATACAAGCTGGGTACCTTTGCCCTAGTCCTAGACGGTCTATCAGCCCCAATAGTACTCGGCATATCGCTCGTAACAGCATTCGTAGCAATCTACGGATACAAGTATATGACCGTCAGGATAGAGGAAATGCATAGTGAAGGAGAAAAAGCCCCCAGCATCGGAGCATACTACTTCCTATATAATGTATTCGCGGTATCAATGCTCGGTATGGCTTTAGCCAACAACTTGATATTCTTCTACTTCTTCCTAGAAGTCAGCCTGATATCATCATTCTTACTAATCGCTTACTATGGGTACGGAGACAGGAGAAAGATCTCATTACTATACTTCATCTGGACACATGTAGCTGGGGCATTATTCATAGCTGGAGTATTATACTACGGAGTCAAAGCAGGTAGCTTCGATATACTCACAATATCAAATACAGGTGTAATTTCATACATAGCGCCAGCAAGCACAACAATAGGATCAGCATACAAGATCGCTGCAGCAGCAATAATAGTAGGTCTCTTCATAAAGATGGCAGTCTTCGGCGTCCACATGTGGCTCCCCTACGCACACGCCGAAGCACCAACACCGGTATCAGCACTATTATCTCCGAACCTAATCGGTATAGCCGGATATGCATTCATTAGATTCGCCTTCCCATTATTCCCCGAAGTAATATACAAGATACACTACTATCTCCTCGGCCTAGCTATCATAACCATAATCTACGGAGGACTAGTTGCACTAAGACAGACAGACTTCAAGAGGTTCCTCGCATACTCAAGCGTAAGCCAGATGGGCTACCTACTACTAGGAATAGCAACACTATCCGCATACGGTATTGGAGGAGCAATACTACACTACTTCACCCACGCAATAGGAAAAGCAGTCCTCTTCATGGTAGCAGGAGTATTCATAACAGAACTACACGGGCTCCGAAACATAACCAAAATGGGAGGACTAGCCAGAGCATATCCCCTAATGGCAGCCGCAGCTCTACTAGGATTCATGCACCTAGTAGGAATGCCGCCTACAATAGGTATGTGGAGCGAGTTGCTCATAACCATAGGAGTAGTCAAAGCAATACCACTAACTACAGTAGATAACGTCATAGTTGTGGCCACGATACTCATATTGTCGTTCGGTATCAGCGCGGCCTACGCATTCATAACAATGAGGAAGATATTCTACGGCCAGCTGAAAGAACAGGTACCCCAAGAAGTAATGGACGGCTTCAAATATGCAGTAGTAGTCCTAGCGGTACTAGGCGTGGTCTTCTTCCTAATAGTAGCACCGCTCATGTCACCGCTCCAACAAGCATCCGAACTAGTTGCCTCTCTCATAGGATAGGAGGTGGGAGAATATGGAGTTTACAGGAACCGGATTAGTAGTTGAGCCGAACGCAAGCCTCATGCCCTGGGCCCTCATATGGGGGTTCTCATATCTAGGAGCAGCAGTACTTGCAATACTATACTTCATAGGGGTAAAGAACGAGAAAATCTATGGATGGGGAAGCGTCGCGTCAATAGCGCTCTCAACAATAGTATCGTTCATGGCTCTAGGAAAAGTGCTAGGCGGCGAAGTAATATACGCGGCCAGTAGTGTAACATGGGTGCCATGGATAAACATAGGAATAGGAGTCTACCTAGACGGTCTCGGAGCAATAATGGCGGTCATAGTCAGCTTCCTAAGCCTACTAATAGCAATCTACAGCACCGAATACATGAAAGGCGACTGGGGAGTACAGAGATACTTCTTCTTCTTTACATTCTTCGTAGCAAGCATGCTACTCCTAGTAACCGCTGATAACCTGGTCTTGATGTTCATCGGATGGGAGGGCACTGGAATAGCAAGCTATGCCCTAATAGGACACTGGTACACAGACGAAGAAGAATACTGGGTAGGAATACCAGGCAGAAAAGCATTTGGAACACCAATGTACTTCGAGCCTAGCCACAGCGGAGTAAGAGCACTAATGTTCACGAGAGTAGGAGACGTAGGACTCCTCATAGGAATGGCTGCACTATACCTACTCACAGGAACATTCAGCATACCCGAACTCGCCGCAGACACCGGATGGCTAGCGACACTAGCATCCAAGGGAGTACTAACAGCACTCCTCTTAGTATTCACACTAGGAGCACTCGCAAAGAGCGCGCAGTTCCCGTTCCAGGAATGGCTTGTAACAGCTATGACCGGCCCGACACCAGTATCAGCACTAATACACGCGGCCACAATGGTGAAAGCAGGAGTCTACTTCATGCTAAGAATGGCGCCAGTCTTCCTACTCGGCGCATCTCTCCCACTAGTAGCCTCACAGCTACAGACCTACTTCGTAATAATAGCAGGTCTCGGAGCAATAACAGCTTTCATGATGGCTACAATGGCACTAGTATCCAACGAGCTCAAACTAATCCTAGCCTACTCGACTGCAAGCCAGCTAGGTTACATGTTCATCGGAGTAGCAGCTGCAGGAGTACTAGTATCTCACGCACATGAGGCGGCAGCACTAGGAGTAGTAGCTGGACTATCACACCTAATGAGCCACGCAATATTCAAAGCCGCGCTCTTCCTAATAGCAGGCTGGCTCATACACGCCGCACACAGCAGATTCATAGACTACATGGGCGAATACGCGAAATACATGAAGGTTACAGCAATAGCAATGTGGCTAGCAGGCCTCAGCCTAATGGCAATACCTCCTCTAAGCGGCTTCTTCTCAAAGGAACTAACACTCAAAGCAGCCGAAGAAGCCCATCTCGTATGGGTCTATGCTCTCGGAGTGATAACAGCAGGCCTCACAGCAGCATACACTCTTAGAATGATACTAAGAGTAATGCACCTACCTCCGAAGAAAGAAGGACACGGCCATCCACACGAAGCACCAATCCTTATGCTTGCTCCGTACACGTTCCTAGCAATACTTGCCCTAGTGATGGGATTAGTATGGACATGGGTTTATCCAGAGCTAGCAAAAGGAATCTCAGAGACGCTAGGAATAGCGCTAGCAGTAGATGCTGTCAAAGAACTATATCAAGTATCAATAGCTGCAACAGGAACAATCATGACGCTAGGATGGGTGGCAGTGAACTTTATCGCCGTAGCAGCAATATACCTAGCCCTAAAGGTAGACTTCGACTCAATACTAGAAAAGAACACAATAGCAAGAGCTATTCATGACTTCCTATTCGACAGATGGTACATTAACGCACTAATATACATCGTAATAGTAGGAGGATTCGCAGGACTATCAATGATACTAGCAGGCATAGACCATGTCATAGACCTAGCCTATCATGCAGCTATACCAGCAGTATTCGCGCTAGGAGCAGCCGGCCTAAGAGCATTACACAGAGGAAAGACCGATTATTATCTAATGCTCTACATGTACTTCGTATCCATCATACTACTAGTACTCTACATAATATGGGGGTGAAGATCCATGAATGACCCAGTATTGATAATTAACTATGCGATAGTCGCGATCGGCCTAATAATACCCGTAATAGCCGTCTACAAGAGCCGAGTATCAAAGTTAATTCCGACTCTAGCATGGCTAAGCGTATTATTATCAGCGATAGGTTCAACGATACTACTATACAATACAATGATTAAAGGACCGATCCAATTCTATAACGGCTTACTCGTACACGATTCATTTACCGCATTCATATGGCTAGGAGCATCATTAACCGCGGCACTCTCCCTACTAGCAGCAGGCGAAGACCCCCTTATATGGGAAAGCAGTCCAGGCTACTACAGCCTACTCCCATTCGTACTATTCGGTATATTTATAATAACGGGAGCAAACGACGCACTCCTAATACTGGCCGCATGGCTACTAGTATCAGTAATAAGTTACGTGTACATAGCACTACCACCCGAAAAGAACAGCCGCGCCGCAGCAATACGATATATAATGATCGGAGCAGTAGCAACCCTATTCCTTGCAGTATGGATCGCAATCGACACAGCCCTTGCAAGTCAGCAAGGCCTAGGCTCATTCTCACTGGCACCCTTAACCCTCGACAAGATCTCAGGATTAGCACTAGCAACAGTAATAGCCGCGCTAGGTTTCAAGACAGGTATCGCCCCCTTCCACTGGTGGGTCCCCAGCGTTTATGGAAGGGCTGACGGAAGAGTAGTATCAGTAGTAGCTGGAGTAATAAAACTAGGATTCATAGGGCTCCTAGCCAAGATAACATATGCGCTCGCAGGAGGAACAGTAGTTTCCATGGGTACACCAATACTTCAAAGCCTACAGCCAGCTACAACACTGGCATACGTATTCGGAATCCTAGCTGTAGCAACAATGACCTATGGAAACATAGCAGCACTAACAACAAAAGACCTAAGAGCACTGCTATCCTATAGTAGCATTGCACAAATAGGATACATACTCGCAGCACTCGCAGCGCTAGCTTACTTCTCGCCAAGAGACTCGACACTAGCAAACTATGCCTTTGCCGCAATAGCCCTGCAAGCAGTCGCATACGGCCTGGCAAAAGCACCACTCTTCTCGCTAACATCAGTAGAAACAAGCCAAGACCGTCTAAGAGGCCTATTATCGTCGAATAAAATAGCAGGAGCTGCCGCAGGAGTACTATTATTCAGCCTTCTAGGAATGCCCCCAATGCTAGGATTCTGGGGCAAATTATACATGTTCATAGCAGTAGCCGGGTTCTCAATCCTACTGGTAGTAGCGGC
>JALUDS010000016.1:0-19786 GCA_027043945.1 Acidilobaceae archaeon | reverse complement strand
TGCCGTCTATGGCGAGGGGTGTCACTTTATTGAACAGTATGTCTCCTGTGAAAACTACGTCGTCTACTTCGACAATTAGATCGCCCGGCGTGTGTGCTGGTCCAAAGGGTTTTAGTATTATGTGTCTTGTTTCTCCTCTAATTATCATTTCTTCGTCAACGAGTATTGTTGGGGGAGGATACTTGCTTTTGGAGAAGTCTAGGTGTGGGAATACTTGTTTATAGAGTTCTCGTATTCCAGCCTCTTCTAGTCTCCTCGCTATTTGATCTGCAATTGGATGCATAAGTAGGTGTCCGGGCGAGAATACGCCTGCTCCCCATATATGGTCGCCGTGGTGATGTGTGTGGATTATGATGGTTTTGCTTGGTAGGTTTAGCTTTTGGATTAGGAGTTTTAACTCGGCAGCCCTGTCCTCATTATACTGTGTATCTATTATTACGGTCTTGTCTCCTAGATCAATTAGTCCACTGTTAGATAAGAACCATCCGCCATCCTTATCTATAACCGCGTATATTCCTTCGTCTATTTTAGCTAGCTTGTACCAGCTCAAAGGATCATCCCTCTTCCAATGTCTTTAGCGCCCATTCTGCTTCTTTTCTAGCTATTTCTTGTAGGAGCGGAGGCTCGTAGATGTCGAAGTGTCCGACATCGTACTCGATTATGTCTACTTTTGCGTCCTTGACCTTTTTGAGGGCCTCTAGTGCAACTTCGGGTGGAGTAGTCTTGTCTTTCTTGGCGATAATTGCTAATAGTGGCTTGGAGACGAGCTCCGTATAATATCCTGGATTATAAGCTAGTATGCGGTTTATGCTGTCTAGTGTTATTCTGTTTTCGAATTCTGGGAATTTCGATGCCTTCTCAAGATAGTAGTTTATTGCCTCTTCAGTGGCCAATATTCCGAGTCCATCTCTGGATACGATTGGGATATACATTGGTTCTCCCTTACAGCACTCGCTCCTTCCTTGTTCTGCTAGCATTAATACTGGGTCGAGGCTTCCGAAGAACTTCATGGCTGCATAGTAGCTGTAGACGTTTGGTACTTGGGCGATCCCGCATCTGATTCCTGGGCTTGGAAATGCTAGTAGAGTTATTACGTGTCCGCCGCTGAAGCTTGTACCCCATACACATATCTTTTCTCGGTCCGCATAAGGTTGGCTCCTCATGTAGGATATTGCACATCTATAATCTGAGACTTGATCCTCTGGATAAAGGGCTTGGCGAGGCTCTCCTTGGCTTTTCCCGAATCTCCTGTAGTCGAATGCTAATACGGCGAATCCCTTCTCCGCGAATATAGGCCCATAGTCGTCGCTGTGAATTTCTTTGATCATTCCAAAGCCCATGGCCATAACTATGACTGGTAGCTTATCCTTTCCCTCTTTTGGACGATAGATTAATCCGTGGCAATAGACTCCGCTACATGGAAAGAATACCTCTTCCTTTATGATTCCCAAGTTAGTCCCACCCTTAGCACTCTTCAATATTTTTAATCATGATAGATCGAAACTATTAATATGAAGACCATATTATGCTTGACTTCTACAGCGTGATTATCTTCCCGGGATACTCCTGGAACGATTATCTTTTCCTATAGGCCAGGCAGTTATCCATCCTCCCGGGACAATACTATGAGTAATTTCGTATTGTCCTAAATTGGTGTTTATGATCATTCTACATTGTGGAAAGTTACATGACTTAGCATTAGATAGTATAATTCTAAGAACATCCCGGTACGGATGATATATAATAGGCTCAGTACCCAGACGCTTCCCCCATTCAGTTAGACATTCGAGGCTCCTTTTCCTAACCAGTAGGTTTCTTACAACTATAAATCCTGACAGTAATGCAACGAGTATTAGTACTAGGACTAACCAGAGTCCTGGCTCGATCTCATACGACTTATTCCACGAGAAGAACATTGTGAAAACAGTCATTATTCCTATCAAGTTTCCTAGCATCCTAATATAGGTCGTGTCTACCGAACAACAGAGTATCAGTGAGGCTAGCTTGCCTGGATCATCTTCACGAAGTGGTATGCTACCGAGATTTATCCGATAGTGTGGTCTTCCCCTAATGTCTCTCCAGGTCTCAACCGGATATAAACCCTTAAACTCATTAATCCTCACCACTGGAGGCTTGACCGACATGGAAAAGCTCGAGGCAAACTGCCTAAGACAGCTTCTACCCAACATACCATGACCCTGCCTGAACTAGCGGACTCTAATCTCTAAGTAAAGAGCTAGGAGTGCTACTATGATTATGAGTGATAGTAATGGAATATGCTGCACTGCGAGTTCGCCTACTTCTCCTCTAGGAGATATTATGCTTCTACTAACTCTACCAGCATTGAACCCGGTTACAAGGATAGTATATGCTTGTGCCCAGTCAAACTGTTTGTATATGGCGATTAGAGCTATAGTATAGAGTACCACGTAGAATATGTTCTCGCCAATCAGGAATCTTGGAAGATCCGCTGTAAAGTTTATCCCTAGATAACCGACAATCAGTAGTGCGATTAATAGCATCTCTACTCTTACAAGTATCATATTACTTACACCACTCTGTATTTCGTCCGGTCACTGCTTCTTTTGCTTTTGCCTACACTTCTTCCTCTTCTGACAAATAACGCTGGCTAAGAGATAAGCGATTGCAGCGCTTACATCATCTAGTGTTACTACTCCCACGTATCTACCGTCAGCGTCTACGACAATCACGTAGTCAGTTGCATGCTCTACCATTTTCTCGAGGGCATCCTCTATTGTTGCGTCCATGCTTATTATCGGCGGTACTCGGAGCTTGACTGCTCTTACAGGGACTAAGAGGTCTCCTCCCAGATCCTCTATTATATCTTCTAAGTCTTCGGGGTCGAGTACTCCCTCTACTCTACCCATGTCGTCTACTATAGGTATGATCTTGCCTTTTTCATGGACCATGAGTTCTAAGACATCTTCTAGCTTTGAATCTATTGGAAGGCTTCCATATGATCTGTCGATTATTTCTGCAACTTTCACTTCTGGCTTCTTTCCACTACTCTTGAGTAAGGCTAGCATTCCCTCAGCAGTAACGGCCTCTTCATGGAGTCTTCTCGGTATTTGGCTCTCATAAATGCTATCTTCTCCTACGAGTTCTCTGGCGATATAGCTGGCTATGAGTGTAGGAGCTATTAAGAGATAGTCGCCGCCCATTTCGCCAACCATTATGCTGGTGGCAAGTGGTACCTTTGCGGCTGCACCAAAGAAGGTCGCCATGCCGATATAAGCGAAGAGGTGTGGGGCTAGGCCCTGTGGCTGGACAATCTCATAATATGCCAGGCCTGCGAGAGCACCGCTCAGTAGTGCAGGGGCATATACTCCTCCGCTTGCCCCACTTCCAATGCTTAGGCTAGTGGCTATAATTTTGACTACGGCGGCTAATAGTAGTGCGATCCAGAGTGGAAGAGTGTCTCTGAACGGGATATAGTTGATTATTTCTCCGTTGAGAGTCATGGCGAGTACTCCTCGACCACTGCCGGCTGCCAGTGGCCATACGACTATGAGGAGTCCCGCTAATACAGCTCCCAGCACTGGTTTTAGGTAAATTGATAACCCGTGTTCCTCTACGAGTTTATCGAAGAAGTTTTTGGCTGTCCTAAAGGATTTTACATACAACAAACTGAAGGGCGCTGTGAAAACTCCTAGCCCAAGTATTAGTAGAATCGTCCTGGGCGTGTATAGCACTTCGTTGCTTATCGGGATTCTGGGGAGAAGCGTCGAATACTGGAAAAAGGGTGCTGTCACGGCGAAGGATACTATGCTGGCGACGATGCTCGGCATGAATGCCTGGACTTCGAGATCTCTCTTATAGAGTACTTCGACTGCAAAGAACGCGCTACCTATCGGGGCTCTAAACATTGCTGACAGTGCTGCCGCGATGCCCGCTGTTAGAGCTATTCTCCTATCATGTAGCGTTAGCTTGAATAGTCTTGCCACAGTGCTTCCAAGACCTGCACCCATCTGTACACTTGGTCCTTCTACACCTCCGCTACTCCCTGTACCGATGGCAAGAGCACTGGCCACGGCCTTTACTAATGGTACCTTGATCGGGATCAATGCGGCTCTTCTGTGAAATGCTGCTACTGCTGCATCTGTACCGTGGCCCTCGGCTTCGGGGGCTATTTTGTAGACTAGGACACCACTCACCGCGACACCTAGGATTACTAGTATGTAGAATTTTACCGGGTCGAATGTTCCTCGAACGCTGGCTGCAGATAAGTCAGCCTCGAGTGGTGGGATTTGTTCTTGTACTCCTATGAATGATGCGCTGAATTGTACCATGTAATGTAGGCCATAAAAGAATCCTAGTATGAAGAGGCCGGAGACTACCCCTATCATTGCTCCTAGTATCAGCCACTTTTCAGCATAGGCGAGTGTCTCCACTATGTTGTAGAATTTTTTCTCAAGTCTATTTTTAGGCTTCAAGGTTCTCTCCCGGGGAAGCATATATTGTTGCGTCGTGGAAGCTCAGAGCCATCCTCTTTCAGCACCATATCCATCTTAGTCTGGCAGTTCACCCATTCATCATAGCCTTTTATGGTATCCTCCATGTCTTTACGATAGTGTAGTTATGGAGTTATATATGGGGAACCTACTATGATATAGAGCGAGAAGATAATTGGAGTATTAACGCTTCTTCCATGTTCATGTATTGTATGTATATGTTTCTGCTAGAGCTGTATTAGTGCTATAGATAACTTTATGTATAGGATCATACAATATCATGTATCAATGGTTATTAGAAGCGGAGGGAGGCCACACAAATGCTGATAAAAAGCATTTTCAGGTTAAAAACCTACATTGCAGTCCTCCTAATATCACTAATCATATTCTCAATAAGCATTCCACTCTCTATTACCCTCGCTCAAGGCTATGGAGAAAGCAGAGCGAAAATCTACGGAGAACTCCTAAGACCAAACGCTGTTCTAAGCACAGAACTGTATCTGGATGATACCTCGTTGAAGGCTCTCTACATAATTCTGACGAATAATACGCCGGGAACAGATATAACGCTTAAAGATATGATTCAAATATACGAATCCATATACAATATTGTCTACGAGCCCTGGTTGGATCAAGAGAAAGATAATCCAATATACCTAAACTCTAGCAGTCCCTTATTCCTATTCACTCTCGGAGAAGTTACCTTATACGACTATACTATCATTGATCTAAATAACATGGTTGGTGCTGGAAACGAAAACAATATTCTCGACCAAGCTACGAGAAGCGTTGCACAAAGCGTTATCGATAAACTAAATGATCTTGCAAAAAAGAATACGGGACAACCACAATTTATAAATGATAATGACGAATACTACGGAAATGCCTACGATATAGGTGTTGGAGTCAACCTTATTAATTTAGATGAAAACAAGACGATCGTCATGGGTACGTTTACGTATCAATTGGATATTGTCGTCTTCAAGAACTTGACAGATCTATGGCACCTCGGACTAAATCCAAGCATAGATACACCTGGATGGCAAAACACGGTTTTTATATCAAACGATACCAGATTAACTCTACAAATACTGGGCCTCTATAATGATAGTAAATTAATAATAGGTAAAAACGTCTTCAACGCATACATACTCAATAAAACGGTGAAGAGCCCATATTCCGACTACTATTCATATGGATACATGTCTAAATACAATACGGGAACCATATACGTTCCGCTCTCATTGTTACCTGAGTTTCTCAGAGGTATCTCCAGTGATCAAATGCTAGCTCTAAATTCGTTTTTCGAGGCTTTTGTAACGAGTTTTACTTATTACTATGGCCAACCAATAGTCAACTCTGATGTGAGAAACCTGTCCTTATACGTTCTGGACAAGTTCGATAAGACGCCTATCATAGGAATAAATCCATATGTCTTATTCCAGAACGGGTACGTTGATATTAACAACACTACCACTATTAAACAGATAATAATCGAAGCACACAACATAACTGGTTTCCCAGTAGATAATCTAACCTCATTATACAATACCATATACATAGAAGGAAGAACACCATCAAACTATATAAAAATGAATATATTGGTTGAATACGATGCCACATACATATATTCCAACCCGCTAGATAATATTCTTAACAATACCAACGCTTTTTATTTGTCTCTTATAGATAAGATTTTCGAATTTAAATCATATATTTATGATAAAATAAATGAAACTAATACTTCAATAGAACCTTTCAAATCATTATATCAAAAGATTATAACTGGAGATAACAGAAATACGTACACCCAAACATATCAAGTTTCAGGACCCTACTATGGAGGGGGCTCAGAACTTAAATACCATACATTGATGGCGCCTGGAATAAATGTATATGGTATATTATTCTCTTTAAGTAGTGATCGAATCTATAACTTGATTAATCTCAGGATGCAGAGCTGGGATCCTATAGGGGCTATGAGCTTAGTTAGCCTAATACCAATAGTTCTTCTAATCGGCTACACAACATCCGGGGAGGCTCTATCTCTCATAATAGCTACGTCTCGAAGATGGCTAGCAGTGAGCTTAAGTAGAGGAGCATACCTTAAGAAATTCCTTTCAAAGCTAAAGATTCTCCTGGTCTTAATAGGCATTGGAATTGCTATATTAGGTATAGCAATCTCCAGTATAATTAGCGTTAATATACTGGGACTTTCCGTAGATCTCACAACGTTTATAGAGTCCCAGTACAAATCATTTCTAATCCTCCTTCCAACAGTTCTTCTAGTACCTCTAGTAACTTATGCAGCCACTAGAAATAGTCTAAAACAAGTAGAGAATTTATCTCCGCTAGAAGCTATCAGACCTGTCGAATCAATAGAGAAAGCCACTACGAGTAGACGTAAAACTGTAGGATCACTGATAATACTGTTATTCACGTTGATATCGTTAACGCTGGGAATTACACGTCCCAATGTAGAAGACTTATTCGATCAGCTTGCTTCAAGATTTGGTGGAGCAGGCGTAGCAGTCTTAGGAATGATACTATTTGGAGGAATAATGATTGCTCCATTCGTCCCGCTTATAGTAGTCTACTACTCTACAAAGTATCTATCTGAAGAAGACCATCTATTTAACGCCATAGATAAACTAGTTTCAAAGATATTTGCCCGTTCTTCATCAGGATCACTAGCCGTGTATAGCAGTTATCGAATACGAGACCTACTGAAAAGCCCTATGCGTTCCTCAGTGATCTCCCTTAGCATAATGCTGGGAACATTACTCTCAGAGGCTGCAATGATAAAAATAATCTATCCATGGATTACAGAATATAACACTGGTAACCCCTTGGCTGTGTCGGGAATACTCTCCGCGTCAAATATTCTAATAGCTGTAGGCCTAGTTGGAGTCGCCGCATTGATAGCAGTTTATCCAGCAGTAATGACGAGAACCTTTGATTACATAAAAGGACATGTAGCCATTCTAAGGGTCAGAGGGGCTGATAAAAGAACCCTGATCTCATATGTCTATATCAGTTTCCTACCATCACTAATTGCTCTACTAGTCTCATCGCTGATAACCGCGCTTGTATTCCTTGTCTCGATGGATTCTGCGCTTGGAGTCGCCTTCCTTGATTCATGGACTGATCCCGACTTCAACATGCCCCACCTGTATCCGTACTTGTTTGATTGGCAGATCTTCTTGACCTTAGGAGTTGTCTTATTTGTCCTGATTCTTCCCGCCATCCTAGCGTATAGGGTGGCTACTGTAAGGGATCTTGCTCGTTATCTAAAGGAGGAGGTGTTCTAGTATGGCTGGAAACGTACATATAAGCGTAAGAGACGTGATAAAAGTCTACGAATCTAAAGGGGAAAAAGTTACTGCCCTCAAAGGAGTCTCGATGAACGTGTACAAGGGAGAAGTCGTCGCAGTAATGGGCCCTAGCGGAAGCGGAAAAACTACGCTATTAAACCTAATCGCCGGGGTCGATAAACCAACCGCAGGAAAAATATTAGTCGCCGGTGATGACATCACTAAGTTCAATGAAAACCAGCTTAGACTCTATAGACTAGAGAAAATAGGCTACGTTTTCCAACAATTCAACCTAGTCCCCACACTTACTGCTCTAGAAAACGTATTGCTCCCAATGAGCCTACGCGGACAAAAGAACATCTCTCGTGCACGGAAACTACTCGAAGAAGTAGGCCTTTCAGGCAAGGAGAACCGGTTTCCTGAAGAGCTAAGTGGAGGAGAACAACAAAGACTAGCAATTGCTATTGCATTAGCAAACGACCCTGAGATAATAATAGCAGACGAGCCCACGGGAGAACTCGACATATCTACAGGCGAGAAAGTAGTACAGTTACTATTGAGAGAAAGCAAAGAACACGGAAAAACAATCCTCATGACAACCCATGATCCTAGAGTAGCTCGAATGGCCGATAGAGTAATTCTGTTAGAAGATGGAATCATCAAGGGAGAATACGAGCCTACAAGGATAAGTTATAGAGTCGAGGAGGGCGCGATGGGAGAGATCCATGCCGAGCGTATTATTGCTGATTATCTAAAAGACAGGCTCTCCGGATTACAGAGAGAGCTGGAGATTCTAGTGGAGAGATTTAAAAATGGTGAAGTCAGTGTAGATGAGCTAGCTGATAGATACTATGAGATAAGACACCTTATGAACGCTCTACGTTCAGAACTCGCGAAGCTTGGAGCAGGAGTAGAAGCACACTAGGAAACCTATGAATTGTGTTTTCATAGTTTGTCGGGAAAGAGAATCGATAGGGGACCCCTGTATAGAGGGGTCCCCTGCTGCGGGCCGAGGGTGTTGGAGAGGGATAGAGGTGACTCCCCAAGCGTTATTTTGCTTCTTCGATGGTGGCTCCTGGCTGTGGCCCGGTGGGGATACCGCCTTCTAGGCTGGGTATCTCTGGGAACTGCTGCTTTATCCTCTGCTCGGCTACGATGCTTGCGTCTCTTAGTATCTTCTGGGCCTCTTCGTTTACTACTGCTGTGCTCATCATGTCTGGTACCGCGGCTACTGTCTGCATCATGCTGAGCTGTAGTGTCTCGTCTACCTCCATCAGCTCTGCGAATACGTCTGGCATCATGCCCTTGAGGTATCCTGCTACCTGTTTAAGCGCAACTACGGCTGGTGCTAGGTTTGCGTGCATGTCTCCTACTATTAGGGCTGTCTCTAGCCTTATCTTGACCTTCTCGAGAGCGTATCTGACTGTTAGGATTATCTTGGCCATTTTCCTTATTTCTGCTAGCTCTCCCGCAAACATTGCCGCTCTAGTCTTGTCTCCTTCTACTAGGCTGTTTACTGTTTTCTCGAATAGCTGGCGGTCATATGTCTGTAGCTTGTTTAGACTGTAGTCTAGTTTGTTTATCTGGTTCGCTATCTTGTATATCGCGTTTATGATCTGCTGTCGAACGGGTCCAGGCGGGTTTACAAGCTCCTTAACCTTCTTGCCAATGGTGTTTCTCTTAGGAGTGTTCTTCCATCCCTTTGCCCAGTCTAGATAACTGGTCATCTAGATATCACCAGTTCATAGTATTTGTTGTGGTTTGAAGTAATGGTGGAATCCTTAGTATAATCGAGGTTTATCCATTATATACTGTAGAATACGCGGATAATACCATTAATGGGTGTTAAGTGTTGGCTCCTAGACTAGAGGAAATAGCGCCCAACGTGGGTGGAGACGTCTTTGACGAGTACGGTAGAGTAATAGGAGTACTAGTAAGCTTTAGCAGCAACGTTGACGGCTTTGTAGAGTACGTAGAGGTGAAGATAACCGATAGGGGAATAGAGAGGATCGAAGGAGACAGGATCAAAGTAAAGGACGGTAAAGTAATAGCTATACCTGTATGGAAACACAATGCTGTCCAGCTAATAGAGGCGCTCGACAGAGCATACAGGAGGAGAAAAGCACTAGAGAGCATATCAGGAAACGAGCTCCCCGCAGACGTAGTCGACAAGCTTAGGAGGAAACTGGACGACGAGATAAAGAAGCTCAAGATAAAGGCCGAGGAGTCTAAGAGGGAGATAAAGAAGAGAATAGACGAGATAGACGACGAGAGCCTCCACGTAGCTAGCGCAATAGCACTCCTACAAATGACATACTTCGCCGGAGAAGTAAGCGAGAGAAACTACACCAGGGGAATGAACCATCTACGCAAGCTAAAGAACAGTCTAGCAGACGAGAAAGAAGACGCCAAGAAGGTCCTGGACAAGCTCGAGAAAACAATAGAGGCAGCTACAAGTGCAAGAGAGCCCGTAAAGAAGCCTGCACAGGAAAAAGTACCTGCACCGCCTACAAAGAAAACCGACACGCTAATGGTCAAGATAGAAGACTAACCAATTCTAAACCAATAATACATCTAATGCAATGATATAACAGGTATTTTGCCCCGATAACTAGGATCGATATCGATATAATAGTTTTTATCAAAATATCGGCCGTACCGGGGGAGATGTTTCTCAGGTGCTGGCCTAGTATCTTTTGATCTCGTCTGGTAATAGGTAATCATATCTCTTGCCTAGTAGCGTTAGTATTCTTCTATGGAGCTTTCTCGCGGAGAGGTATATGGTCCATATACGGGCGTCCTCCTTATAGTAGGTCACAATTTCTTTGAGAGTTATTGGTTCTATCTCTAACCAGGCAAGCTCTGTTTTCAGCATGTTGTTTACTCTAGCCACTGCATACTTTATGAGGTCACTTCGTCCTTCTTTTATTAGGTTAGCTACTAGATCGACTATGACGCTTCTTGGATCATAGTATCGGTCTAGTATTTGTTGGAGATAGAGTCTTTTGAGCAACGTCCTTATTATCGGAGGAGCACTCCGTAGGAATACCTCTGTGTCCAGTAGGTCTCGGTTGCCTTCTCTGATCATTGGAGTACTCGAGTCTAGGTATAACAGGTCTCTGCCATGTTCTTCTTCTGGGAGAGCCCAGTTCGAGATTTGCCCGTCTATTCCTAGTTTCTTGTGTGGGTTATCGAGGTTCCATTTCCATATCTTGGACGTTTCGAGAACTACTTCTTCTATTAGGTAGAGAGCATCGTCTATCTTCATTTTCCTGATCGCGTTGTTACATATTGACTCCTTCGGGAGTAGCTCCTGTGCTAGGTATAAGACATAGACTCTATCGCTTCTCTCAATAATCGCATAGCCGTATTCGGGAATGTTGATCCCTGCTTTTCTTAGGAGTTCGTTATATTCAACGTATAGTTTAGCGTAGTCACTTGCATCTTCAAGCGAGGGGAAGCCAGGTATTCTCTTTAGAGCTATGTTTTGGAGCCCCTCTGCGTTGATTCGTATAACCGTGCTGATCTCCCCATATCCTAGTATATTCATTCTGTATTTGCTCGATATTTTTCTCGATGGGTCTAGTGACTCCTCGAATTCGGCTAGTATGTCGATGGGAACCTTTATCATGACGTCTCCCCACAGGTCTATTTATGATGTATGTTGTAGTTTCACGGAATCATCTCTAGGATAATCTTTTCCATGCTCCTGTTTTCTCGAACCATTGATAGCGCTGAGTTGATCTTGTCTTCGAGGTACTCTAGGTGTTCCTCTCTTGTTATTAGAGGTGGAAGGAACTGGACAACGCTCTTGTCATTATTGGCGAAAACCGCGAGTATACCATTGTTTATAAGTGATAGGCTTAGCAGTGGTCCAAGTCCCTTGCTCTTAGTTTTTATTCCTATGAATAATCCTTTTCCTCTGATTTCCTCTATTATGTCGTCGTAGTCGGATGCTAGATTCTCTAGTAGACTCCATATTTTTCCTGATATAATATTGACATGCTCTAGGAATGATTTGCTACTCACAATGTCGACTACTTTCTCGGCCACAACTGTTCCCAGCTCTGATCCTCCGAAAGTCGATATATGTGTGAAAGGATGCTTTTCCATGAATTCCTCTAGGTCGTCACGATAAATGGTTGCCGTGATTGGATATAGTCCTCCGGAGAGTCCTTTTCCAATCACTACTATGTCTGGTACCACGTCATAGTGCTGGAAGCCCCAAAGTTTACCTGTACGTGCAAGACCCGTCTGTATCTCGTCAAGGATTAGGAGGCACCCGTATTTATCGCAGATTTCTCTTATCTCTTTATAGTATTCCATGGGAGGGGTCTTCATACCTAGCGTTGCTGGTATTGTCTCTAACAGTATAGCGGCTGTATCCTCGTCGACTACTTTCCTCAAATCGTCTATGACTCCGTGCTCCACCTGTATGAAGCCTGGAGCCAGTGGCTCGAATGGCTTCTTATAATAGTCGTCCCCTGCAACTATCGCCAACCCTGTCGTACCATGGTATCCTCCCCTAGCATAGATTATCTTCTTTTTCCTAGTGTATCCTCTCGCAAGTTTTATTGCGAAGTCAACAGCTTCGCCTCCTCCCACACTATACATGACCCGGTTTAGTTCTCCAGGGAAAAGGCGCGCCAGTTTCTCTGCAAGTATTGCGCGGTGCTCGCTGACAAGGTGGTGATTGCCGATATCCAGCTCTTCGAGTGCGGCTATTAACGTTTTGATGAGCAGAGGGTTTCTATGGCCTAAATTATATACCCCGCCGTTGCAATGAGCATCGAAGAATCGTCGTCCATCAAGCGACCATATCCATACGCCTTCCCGTTTACCCATAACTATATCGAATCCAATAGCCTCATAGAATGATGCTTTTCCTCCCTGGAGATGTTTCTTATAGAGATTGAATGATTCTCGGATTGATAAGCGACCTATATATACCATCTAGAAAAACCACCTCCGATATGTGACAAGCAGATTATTCAACTTCTATAATATAATCTAGCAAATTATTATTTTTAATTACATAACAATTAAATACAAAAGAAAACAATGATTAGACGGCTCAGACCGCTGAAGGAACACAAAATCACCCTTCATACACTGGCGGTCTCCTCATAGCCATGTATGTTTAAACTAAATAAAATTCTAAATAACTTTCTTCATGATAACATAGTATATATTATAAAGTATTCGATCTTAGGTAGGAATTTATATAACCGCCTTTTCGGAGATAAAGCCTTTACCGTCACATACAGGTTTATCCGGATCCTCAACCTGTTTCCTCATGTAATAACAGTATTTCTTAACAGGGTCATATAACAAGCAGTTAGCACAATTTGCTATTTCTCCGCTCTTTACGTATCCGGCCGACATTCTTGAGAGGAGATTAACTAATCCCGTGTCTACCAGTTCCTCTATAAACTCTGCATAGTCTTTTTTCCCGAAAAGGTCAGCCATTAGTCCGGCCTTCATCCATGCATCAATCGTTATTTCTAAAAGATCCTTGTCCTTAGGCTTTAATAGAAACTTCATATCGAAAGGATACTTTGTTCCTTCGACACTCTTGTACTCTACCGTGTCTTTTCCTTTTACTACCTTGAATACAACCTCGAATCTCTTTTTCATCCCAAATTTCTTCCACTCGAAAACCACTAGGTAGAGGTCTTCTCCAAGCTTCTTTACTTCCTTCGTATATTTACTCGTTGAGAGTAGGCCTGTTGGATCAGCTATACATTCAAGGCACTTCTCTCTTAACGATTTAACGGTTTTGCTTGTTCTATGATGAAGCACCATTTTTCAATCCACCATTATATGGAATATTCTAGTACTATCCATTATCAGTATAATGTAATTCAAGAAATAAATATGAAAAATCATGAGAACACACTTCTATATAATAGAATAGCATAAATATTTCTCACTACTCTTTTTTAGCATCCTTCTCTTGCTCCTTCACGTATATGACTACATCTCCTGGCTGAAGCTTATCTTCT
The DNA here is from genome assembly GCA_027043945.1 of Acidilobaceae archaeon. Lineage (GTDB taxonomy): Archaea > Thermoproteota > Thermoprotei_A > Sulfolobales > Acidilobaceae > S143-63. The sequence continues at coordinate 5,995 of JALUDS010000016.1, read as the reverse complement.
TCCTTTGGAACAACTATATCTTTGCCTCTCATCACAGCTACAACCCTTCTACCACGTGTCTCTAGATCTTTCACGAGTGTCTCTCTTGATAGTTCTTCCTGTGCGATATCTACTCCTTCTCGGGCAGTTGTGGCGTCTGATATGAATCTGATGACCATTGGTTCGAATCCGCCGCTAGCAAGAAGCCTGCCTAGAATACTCATTGTTATTATAATATCTGCTCCGAGCATCTCGAGGATTTTTACTGTCTGCTCATTCTTGGCCAATACGACAACTTTAGCGTTGGGGTTGACTCTCTTGACTAGTGCAGTGGCGTGTATGGCCTTACTGTCGTCCTCATAACATATTATTACTTTGATGGCGTCTTTGACTCCTCCTCTCTCCAATGTGTCCTCGTCTAGGTCGCCTACTACGAAGTCTATTTTGGGAGGGACACGTGGTTGGCTATTAAGTATCCAGCCAATAGAATCCTTGTCCCTATTAGCAAGTAGTTCATTGATAGCCTCTTCGCATATCGGTCCCTCTCCGATTACTACGATATCTTTACCTACCAGTCTTCCTAGACCCATACTTGCTTTCACCGTAGCCTCCAAGAATCTATCTGCAATTGTCGAAATAAAGAGTGTGTAGACGCTTATACCGAAGACCGCGGCGATCGCCGCTACAGCCCATCCTACTCCTCGAGAGGGAACTATGTCGCCGTAGCCTACTGTCGCCATTGTTATAAGTGCCCAGTATAGGCTTGTCGCCCAGTCTACGTCGCTTCTTCCCGCTAGAATATGCTCGCTCCAGTAGAATAGCCCTGCGCTTGTAAGCCATGCTACCATGAAGAAGAGGAGAAGGAACTTTATCTTGGATACTGCAAGTCTCCTTATTACTCTTAGCAACCTATATGCTATGACCACAGGCACTATTATTCTAACCTCCTTTTTCCTAGGCCCTATCGAGTGTTGTAATTGTCGGACTCCTAGTATCCTATTCCGTACTAGTTGACTTGTCGGGGGCTTTAAATTAACCCTTATCATGGGCAACGCTACGAGGGGGATACTTGCATAAAGATTATACATCGTGAGGAGATGTATAGTCTGGGAGAGTGAGAGCAAATGCCTAAGCCGGTAATATATAGGGGCTTAAACGGGGAGCAGATAAGGCTACTATCAGAGAGAAAGAAGCTCGCATTCTACTCTTGGATAGGATTGGAGCCAGGAACAAGACTCATGATCTGGAACGAAGAAAAGGCGGAATGGATATATGCAGTGGTCAAGGAGCTAGTGGAGAAACCCTCTATAAAGGAACTAAGGAGATTAGTGGAATTTACGCCCTACAAAGGCTTACAGGAATGGCTTGAGGCAGAAAACTCGAAGCATGATGGTAGTCTTCCTGGGAAGATATTATTGGTGGAGAGGGTTCAGCCCGGTGTCTAGGATGGTAAAGGTACGTGTATTGCCTGAAGGCAAGATTCTCGATGTGGAGGCTGAGAGGGTAGAGGATATCTTCCGGAAACTCGGCTATAGTAGAGAAGCATATGTTGCACTTGTCAACGGTAAGCCAGTACTGGAATCCCAGAGGATAAGTGAAGATGATGAAATAGTGCTTGTTAGGGTGCTAAGCGGTGGCTAGATGCAGTATATGTGGAAGACCCGCTGTTGTAGATCTACGATATGCAAGGAGAAGGTTTTGCCCCGATCACTTCATCGAATTTCTTGAAAGAAAAGTTGAACGCACGATAAAGGAGTACAAGATGATTAAGAAAGGGGATAGAGTAATCGCTGCGGTTAGTGGTGGAAAGGATAGTGCTACCCTTGCAGGTGTTCTTGACCGTTTAAGGGATCAGGTAGGATTCGAGCTAATACTTCTCCATATTGATCTAGGGATTCCCGAGTATAGTAGGAGGAGTAGGGAGGCCTCTGTTCAGCTCGCCGATAAGCTGGGCCTTGAGCTAGTTATTTTCTATGTTAAGGAGATGCTCGGATACAGTATTCCAGAGATGGCTATGAGGCTTAGAAGAAGGGCCTGTAGCGTCTGTGGCACCGTGAAGCGATACGTGATGAATGCGGCTGGTATAGAGCTTGGAGCTGATAGTGTTGCAACTGGTCATAACGCGGATGATGTCGGTTCCTATGCTCTCAAGGAGTTCCTGTTCCAGAACCTGGAGAGTATTGGAAAACTTGTTCCCGTATCTGAGACTATTAATGGCCTTGCAGTCCGCAAAATAAAACCGCTCTACACTGTATATGAGAAAGAATCGTTCCTCTACTCCCTGCTCCGAGGACTCCCTTATTACCATGAGGAATGTCCTCACGCTAGGCTTGATTCGCTTGACTTCACGATCAAGGAGTTCCTTAACAAGCTAGAAGAAAAGTTTCCAAGTATCAAGATACAGTACGTAAAAATGCTAGCGAGAAAGGGTTCTGACTATCCAAAGATTGTTGAGGCTCAGCCCTGCAGGCATTGTGGATTATTGAGTCTTGGAGGAGAGTGTAGTTTCTGCCGTATTACTAGGAGGTTGAGAAAGTCACCGGCTGGGCCCGAGGTTAGAAGATATTTTTCAACGTTGGGACATGGTAGTGGTTAAGATTCGGGGAGGAATGTTTACTCCCCCAGTTAACACAAGTTATCGGAGGCCCTCAATATTCGTATCAGTGAGATCGTAGACTAGATCCATATATCCACCGATTGCGTCTTTAAAGACCCATCTTACCGGAAAATAAGTTTCTTGATCAACATAGAGGTATAGTTTGCCGGTATTGTCTTTGTACGTGTAGACTATGCAATTGTATTCTCTGCCGTTTACCGTTATGGTCGTAGTATTGTATGTTGTTGGAGCGAGATCGTCCAGTATGAATGTCCTGTTTGAATAGTAAAAGTAGACGTCCGCTGTTCCCGTGGTTATTTCACCGGAACCTGGAGCGGTTCTGGATGAGATCAATAGTAGCCTCGCATAATCCTCGGTGCTATTTACTAGTTCCAGCCTGATCTTGTATATTAAATTCAGTCCTTGGAGAGATACGTTCGCGGTATATTCTGCGTATGAGCCGTTGGAAAGCCATGAATAACTCGGACCCTGCAACGATACATAGCCAAGTATTATTGCAAGAGCAATGACGACGAAGCCTATAGATGTATATATGAGTATCTTCTCGAGATTCCAGGCCATTACTTGCCCCCAGTAGTACGAGTCATATATTCATGGATTGCAGTGCATCGTATATTAGGTTTTATAACCCGGCATAATCCCTAATGTTATGCGGGTGAATATAGTGAGCGTAAACTATGCGACTCTCGGAGACCTCAAGAAGGGAAGCTACATAGTTATCGACGGAGAGCCATGCAGAATCGTCGAAATAACCCGGGCAAAAACAGGTAAACACGGAAGCGCGAAAGCCCACGTAGTGGCGATAAGTGTCTTCACAGGTCAGAAGAAGACGCTTGTAGCACCAGTCGATACAAGAGTACAAGTACCTATAATCGAGAAGAGGCTGGGACAGATTCTCGCAGACATGGGCGATGTACTACAGATAATGGACATGGAGACCTATGACACCTTCGAAGTAGAGAAACCGACGGACGACGAGCAACTCGTCTCGAAGCTACAGCCTGGAGTAACAGTAGAATACTGGATTATCATGGGCCGTCCCAAGATTATGAGAGTAAGAAGCTCCTAGCCCCACACATCCTAATATTCATCAAGGATGAAATAAGATCTTCCTCTTCTCCTTAACCTGTCTCAATAACTTGGCGTTCTTCTACGCTGATATTTACAATCTATCCCATCATATTATAGTACCCGATAAAACATATACTCGAAAAACACACTACATATTTTCTTGGTGCCAGTCCATTGGCCATTATAGAAGCATACAACCTGTCTAAAAGATATCCTAACGGATACCTAGCTGTGGACAATATATCTCTCAGGGTGGAAGAAGGAAGCATAACAACGCTCATGGGACCGAATGGAAGTGGCAAAACAACAACGCTAAACATGCTCACAGGATCTTTACGACCGTCAAGTGGCCAAATAAGGATCTGCGGGTATGATCTATGGGGCGACAGGAGACAAGCAGTTCTAGCACGCATGTGCCTAGGATACGCTCCCCAAGACATGCCGTTTCGGGGAAAACTCTCGGCGTTAGAAAACCTTATATGGTTCGGCCTGATTAGAGGGCTCTCCCCGGGAAAAGCAAAGAATAGAGCCCTAGAGGTATTAGACCAAGTAGAATTATCTGAATATGCTAAGCACAGAGTAGACAAGCTCAGTGGAGGGCAAAGGCGGAGACTAGCAATCGCGGCTGCCCTAGTTGGGAACCCAAGAATACTTGTTTTAGATGAACCTACAAGCGGCCTGGATCCCGCGGCCCGTGAAAGACTATGGAGGCTATTGAGAGATCTCTCACGTGATAAGACCATACTGTTGTCGACCCACATAGCCGAGGAAGCAGAAAGACACTCAGACTATGTCTACATATTCCATAGGGGTAGGATAGCGGCAGAGGGATCTCCTAGATCTCTCATAACACGATACGCGAGAAAGTCCTCGATTAGAGTTAAACTGGCGTCTTCTCCTGTAAAGGATCTCATGCTGAAATGGAAATATTATCAACAAGATAGAGAGCTCACTATTATAGTAGATGATCCTAGCTCTGAGCTTCCTAAAATCGTAGAAACATTGCTCCAGCAAGGACTTGTTCTTGAGAGCATTGAGGTTATCCGTCCAGGGCTAGAACAAGTTTTCCTCGAAGTCACTGGCGAGCTCCTGCATGGTACAACTAGCGTTTCGGAGGTGGCTTAAATTGGCCGTGATATGGAGGGTTCTGAGCGAGACCTACGTGTTCCTCAGAGGACTCTTTAGATACAAGGAGATATTGTTCTGGGTAATACTTTTCCCCCTCCTATGGTATGGATTAATGGTTGCCATCTGGGGCAATCCCCAGGCAAATCCAGTTACAGTAGGAGTGTGTAATACCGATAATCCTATGAATGACACCTGCATGGGCTGCATACTTGTTGATGCAATGAATGAAAGCGGCCTCTTCAACGTGAAAATGTATAAGACGACCAGTGATCTTGAGGCCGCGGTTTCTAAGGGAAAGGTTAGCGCTGGACTATACATACCTTCCAACTTCACAAGTAATCTACTAAGTGGATTCCAAGGACAAGTAATACTCTACACCGTTGATACGAATGACGGCCGCATAGCCTCAGGCTACTTGGAGGGGTTTTTAAACGGCTTCGCAGACCAGATCAGATCACAATATATCAATACCAGCATAGAATACATGGAGAAAGGAAACATCTCCATACCACCCGAATACTATAACTATACGATAAAATGGCTACGCTTAATAGAGAACCCTCTTAAAACCACAGAGAACACGTACACTCCACCCCTTATAGCAACGAGCGCGGGGATAAAGGCCTTCTATGCGATAGCTATGATAGGCGTGGAGAGCCTGTTCGTCGGACTCTTCACCGGAGTATCTAGCGTTATTGAGAGAAAGAGAGAAGGCTCTCTAAGAGTATTGTTATCAAACCCAATATCCGGGACAGAAATACTGACCTCTGACATAATATCGGGCATGGTAGCTGTCGCTTTAGCATCAATAGCTGTATTCGGTGTAAGTCTTGCGGTTGGAGCAAGATACCAAGGCCTTAGCCCCGCATCTGTGGCTGTGATCTCACTATTACTATTCACTGGAACCCTCTTCTCTATAGCCGTAGGATTACTCATTGCTCCACTTGCACGGACCCCTGAGGGAGCCGGTATACTGGCGAACGCTATCGCGTGGCCAGTCATGTTCGCCGGCGGACTAGTAGTTCCGAGGGAGATACTTCCTGAGTGGATACGGGGATTCGCAGATATCTGGCCATTGTCGAGACTAATGGAGGATGTCCGGAAAATACTCATATACGGCGTATCTCCCGGTGAGGCCCTATACGATGCTGTTCCATCGATCATAGCCACAATAGTAGTTCTTGCGCTCGGAGTATTGAC
>JALUDS010000015.1:0-19823 GCA_027043945.1 Acidilobaceae archaeon | reverse complement strand
GAGTTTATTGCTTCACTGGGTATCCCGAGGAACGAGATATATTTCGAAGAGAAGGGCCCTCATGAAAGAGCACACTACTCTAGTCAAACCTTCGACCAGCTAGTCAGAGTCTCACGATGGGGCTGGGTTGAAGTCTCTGGGCACAGTTACAGAGGAGACTACGATCTTAGCAGGCACATGCAATACAGCGGACAGGATCTGACGGTCTTCAAGCCATTCGATGAGCCAAAGATCGTCGAGAAAACTCGGTACGTAGTAGATAAATCTTATATCGGGAGAACCTTCAGGTCAGAGGCTAAGAAAGTGTTCGAGTTACTAGCCAATATTCCTGAAGAGGAGCTAAAGAATGCTTATCTACAAAAGAAGCCTCTGAAGGTAGGAGACTACGAAATACCGCCCAATGCAATCCTAGAGTACAAGACACGAGAAAAGATCACTGGCAAGAAGTATATTCCTCACGTGATTGAACCCTCCTTCGGAGTAGAAAGAGTAACATATGTAGTATTCGAACATGCATACCGAGAAAAAGAAGGGAGAATAATATTATCACTACCAAGAGATATAGCTCCTGTCCAAGCCGTAGTCTTACCACTTATCGAGAAAGACGACGACTTAAGAAAAACAGCCCTAGAAATATACGATAATCTGAGAAGAGCAGGATTCTACGTACTATATGATGATAGTGGTAGTATTGGAAGACGATACGCAAGATACGATGAAATCGGTGTTCCTGCCGCAATAACAGTAGATTATCAAACCCTCGAAGACAGTACAGTGACCCTTAGAGACAGAGACTCATGGCGCCAGGTAAGAATACCAATAGCCTCTATCGTCGATATACTTAGAAAGTTCATATACTCTGGCGAGGAAATAGATAAACTCGGCACACCGATAAATGCATAGGCTTCCTAGCCGAATAGGGTGTCATGATATGGAAAAGAAAAAACAGCCTGGAGAACAGGAAGAGGTCCCAAAGCTCGAGAAGCCTAACCTACCTCGCATGCTTGCAGTCATCCCACCAGCTTCAGCCATAAAGGCTAGGCCCAAAAAAGTGACTGAGAAAAGAATAAGGCTAAAGTATGACTATAGTCTGGAGCCTGAAGAGGCAAAGATAAGCCCCTCATTAGCAAGGGAACTTGGCATAACTGAACTGCTAGAGATAACAGTTGCAGGCAGACATAGGTTCGCGTTCAAAGCCATAATAGATGAGGAAGTTGAAGAAAACAGAGTCCATGTAAACCCCGATCTCATGGAAGAACATGGAATAAGCGATAACAGCATAGCCACTGTTCGACCATATAAGGGCTCCGAGAAGCTTGGCGTGCGGCTTTCCGTCTAGCACTGTCTTCTCTTGTAAAGATTTCTTCTTTATAACAAAAAGAATTTTTATTAATTATAATTTATAATTATCTACAAAAATATATCCCCATAAAACAACTTTCTCAAAATAAGGCAACAGAAGGTTGATACACTATGAAACAGGAAGAAATGCTACGCTACGCAATATCTATAACCGCAAACAACCTAGAAGAACTACTAGGAGTATCAGAGACCCTATCAAAAATAATCCTAGACACAGCAGATCCCGCCACAATTGAAAGCATCAACAAACTACTCCTAAACGCGATAGGATTAAGAGAAAAAATAATCGAGGTAATGGAACTAGCTCAAAATATAATAGAAAACAGTAATGAACTAGACTATGAGCTTCTCGCCGACCTATACACCATAGCAGGCTACTACGCGATGGAAGGCTACAAAACCGATAAAAACAGTATTACAAGGGTCTCTAGCATAATAGATGTGAGCCGGAGCCTCGACTCGATAAATAGACTCTATACTCTTTCCGTAAGCCTCTACAAGACCCTTGACAAAATATTATAGCTGGGGAAAGTAAGGGAATCCTTATATTACCCGGTGCGACACCCCCTTAAGCAGGAATACAAAGCCGTACCATGTATACCAAACCTAATGGCATTACCGGATATAGGTGGGCTAAATGTATGCGGGCACAGGAAACCTGAGTAAAACAACTATAATAGAGCAGCTGATATACATATCCCGAGAACTCGACGGCTTGGTAAGCCAGCTCCTAAGATATATGCCCGAGGAGGGCGGTCTTCCGAGCCAAGAGGTTCTAGATAAACTATATAGACAAGACGTAGCAATCACGAAGGACAAGATCGATCAAGCAGTATCCAGGCTACTCGAGTTCATTGCATCGGGAAGAATGGGTCTAATAGATTCAAAGGAATTCTATATAAGTATAGCGATGGGTCTCAGAAGGATAACAGACTATGTTGAAGCAGTAATCCACAGACTTCTTCTCGCGAAGAAAAAGCTCGGCTCAGACCTCGAAATTCCCGAGCTATCAAATACACTTAGGGAAATGATACGAATGCTTGAAGAAGCAATATTCGAAACCTCAAGCATCATTAGGGCGTTCTCGACTATATCACGTGGCAATACCGAGATTCTAAAAACCATGGAATCTAAAGTTGACAGAATAAAAGAAATAGAACAGGACGCTGACGAAACTTACAGAGACCTCATGGAGAAACTACTAGACTTCTTCCCAGACAACTATATAGCATACACAGTATACAGAGAGATACTAGACAAACTAGAGGATGCACTCGACGAAGCAGAACGCATTGCTATAGACCTGAAAATACTAGCTTTAACTTCGGCATACTAGTCTTTCTCCTATAATTTTCCGAAAGAAATCTATCCCTAGAAATGAAGAAGGTCTCACCCGTAATCCTGGCAAAAGACACTGTATAGGAGGCTAGTAGTATGAATAAGATCAAAGCACTAATGTACTCGACTACAATTATCGTCCCTGATCTCGACGAATCAGATGAGCTTTTCAGAGAATTCTATGGAAAACCAGCAGGATACGATAAGCCAAAACCGGGAGAAGCACGAGGGCCTCTCATACTTGATCCGCTTGAAGCAGTTTATCTCTTGGAACTAGGAAAACTGGAAGTCTATAGGAGTAGTGGAGATCCAGTAAACTATGAGGAACTAGTTGAGTGGGCCCGTAAACGAATCCCTAGATTTGATATGTTGTATCCTGTATACAAGGATCTTAGAAACCGTGGGTTTGTTGTGAGATCTGGTCTAAAATATGGGTCGGACTTCACTGTCTATAGGCATGGTCCAGGAATTGACCACTCGCCTTACATTGTTCATTCCTATCCCGGCAAGTATACTATTGATCCTGTAGAGATTGTTAAAGCTGGGAGACTAAGCCATACTGTTAGGAAAACTTTCATTCTTTCTATAACAGGCGGTGAAAGCTATGTCGTCTACTTAATGTTTAAATGGTTCAAACCCTAGCTTAATTATTTGTGGAACTAGTTATCAGTCAGTCATAGGAAAACGATGGCAATGTAACTAGACGATCTGGGTACAGAGATGAGAGGTGTGATTTGGGTTGAGCAACTGGCCCCATAGATCAAGACCACAAAGAGGACCAGGTCCAAGAAGTAGACAGCCTAGGCCTAGGCCCCTAGGAGACAAGTGTAATCCTCTGTGTCCCTTCTTTAGATGCTCAAAGAATGCTCTCCGCATCACTACTGAACAATATAAGGGTAGGGTAATCCGTGTACCTTTCTGTTCCTGGATAGGGGACAAGTGTATTGGAGCCTCCTGTAGATTCGCTTACTGTGAAAAACGAGCAATGCTGCCGGACGGCAGATGCTCCTTCGCAGTAAGACAACAGAAGACCCGAGACTTCGAAGACGAGCTCAGAGAGCTGGAACGAGAAGAAAGGAAATTCAAGTTTAGAGACGACTTCTACTAGGCTGTCTCTCCCCATCTCCTGTACAGTTTATTTTCTATTCCGGCTGCATCGAGTAGCTTTCCTACGAGGAAGTCTACGATATCACCTATGTTTTCCGGCTTATGATAGAATGCCACCATTAACGGTGCCATTATTGCTCCGGCCCTAGCTAGCTTCAACATGTTCTCCAGCTCTACTATGCCTAGCGGGGTCTCTCTTGGAGCTACAACAAGCCTCCTCCCTAGTCTCAAGACCGAGAGAGCAGCTCTAACTATTAGGTTCTCAGCGATACCAGACGCTATCAGTGCAACCGTTTTCATACTGGCAGGAGCTATGATCATAACGTCAGGTGCATTACTCGAGCTAGCATATGGACTTGTGAAATCATGTTCTAGGTAAACCCTAGCATACCTGGATAAGGTCTCTAATACTGATTCTCTCTCCATTCCTTCTTCTAGATACGCTACTTTTAATGCCCCTTCTGATATGACAATATCGAAAATAATCGTGTCTCGACGATGTGCCAGATATTCGGCTAGCCTGAACCCTATTCTGACTCCACTAGCTCCTGTTATTGCGAGAAGTACTTTTTTCTGCATTCTATCAGCCCAGAGATCAGCAATCGTGTCCTTCGCCGCCTAGCGCTTCGGTCACTCCACGGAGCATTTCATGATATGCTTTCTCTCCCCATGCGACGAACACTATCTCTTCGAGACACTTTGCTTCATGTGAATTTACTATCTTCGCCATTTCACGAGCAACCTCTTCGACTCTGAGACCACCGACTCCAGCACCCATGGCTGGGAACGCTATTAACTTGACACATAGGTTCTCTGCTTCTATGAGGGCGGCTTTCGTGGCCTTCACCGCGTTCTCAAGAGGTATCCTCATAGCTGGTCTCTCCATTGTCGGAGCGTGTATAACGTATTTTGCTGGAAGATCCCCGGCAGTAGTTGAAATTGCTTTACCGACAGGAACCGGGGCCTTTTTCCTCGCTTCATCTTCTATTACTTGGCCTCCTCTCCTCTTTATGGCGCCCGCGACACCTCCTCCCATTATCATAAGACTGTTTGCAGCGTTTACTATCGCGTCTACACTAATCTGTGTGATATCGCCTTCCATTACGATTAGCCTTGCACCATTTGATAGCTTAAAGCACTTCTTCACTCTTCGTCACCATATCTAGTTAATGTGCTTTCTGATAATTCAAGATTAGCCTATTCCACGTCTCTTTAATAGTTCCTTTAGTAATGGTATTGCATCGAGTTTTTCTTTTGGCAGTGACTCATAGTCTATGCCTTTAGGTCGATGACCTCTTTTCCTGCATCTAATTATCCTCGTATTTGTTACGATTAGATCGACAGGTACATCGTGTGGTTTTCTTGGAATATTGTCTACTAGTTGGAGATCGTGTATTGTAGTAGCTATTAGTGTTTTTTCATCTACTATTCCTAGCTCGGTGAGTATTCCGTATTCTATGTCTCCGTATCCTTCGCCTTTTCCTAGACGATTGCAATTTTTGTCTATAGCGACGCTTCCCTCAACTATTAGATCTATTCTTTTTATCGTTGTTTCAATTTTTGGAATAGTGTCAAGAAGTATACCAAATCTAAATGCTCCTCGGATAGTTGAAGCATACCTCTTGTATTCTTCGGGTATGTCTCCTCCTGGAAGTAGAAGGAATCCTTGTCGTATTCTTGGAGTAGGCATGATTAGCGTCTTCCCTTCCCTTAATGCTTTCAGTCTAACTGGTCGTTGGGGCGAATCCGGGTTCACCTTGATTATTTTTGAGTTTCTCCACTCAGGAGTTCTCGCTAGGAACTCTGCTGCTTGCTCTGCTCCTTTAAAGTTTGGAATCCTCCCTCTTATAGGATATGGTGGTCTCGTTGCATTGTTCTTTTCTAGTTTATTGTAGACTTCTTCCCTTATTCGTCTCCTAATCATGTCGACTGGATCCATGTCTTTTACTCCTAGTTGACTAATATAGGATAGAGGCTACTTTAGGTATCCGACTTCCTTTAGAATATGTGCTGATCTCGTTAAAAGATCAGAGTTCCCGGGACTTGATAGGATCACGCGTTCAATAATGCCTTGAGCCTCTATTTTTTCGAGGAAAGAAACAATATCCTCTATTGGAATATATGGTATATCGTGCTCTTCTAGATATTTCTTATTGCGGTCGTCGGCGAGCACGATATATGCTCCAAGTATGGCTTCTGATTCTCCCCTATTGATGAGCCTAATTATCTCCTCTACTATAGCTAGGTTCTCTGGGTTTAAACGAGTTATATAATAGTATTTGGCTCCTGTATCGATCCGTTTTCTGATCTCTTCGAGGCTTCTTCTAGAGCTCAATAAGAGGCCAGTATTTACTCCATAACTGTTCCCGTAGGAGACCGCGTCTTCAGGAACCCATGCTCCCGGACAGTAATCTCCTTGTAGAGGTGGATCACCGGTGAGATATAGTTGATCTCGGAGTCCTAGATAGACCGCGGTTTTTATAATGGATTTCAAGGAGACAATGCTGTGGTCTCTCACCCTTAGATGCATTATCGGGTAAGCTCCTAGCACGGATAAAGCATAGAGGGCGAGGAGAGGAGAGCTTATAGACGGTTTTCCGAGCGGTACATCGGGTACATCTATCCTCTTGTATAGTTTAGCTAGACGGCTAAGTCTTTCAAGAATAATTTCCTTGCTTCTCGCAGGCTCTAGCTCAGGGAATATCTCTAGCTTTTTAGACATCTCTATACACCATATTATTATACCAATACGCTAAGCACGAATCCCACCAATCCAATCATCATGGCAAAGAGCATTATTCGTTTCTGACGTAACGCTTCTTCTCTCTGTGGATTAATAATTACTCTATATGACGAGTAGAGAAGCGCGAAATCCACAATTATCACGAAACCACTATATACGGTCTCGTTGACGAGTCCATAGACAACAGGTATAGGACTCAGCAAGACTGCTAAAAGGTTAAACATGCCTGCAATGAATGCGGCTTTTCGTTCTCCTACTAGTATTGGAAGGCTTTTGACCCCCTTGACCTTGTCTCCTTCTACATCTGCTATATCCTTCACTATCTCTCTTGCAAGTACGCTGAGGAACACCATTGCCCAGAACACGAGGACTGTGTAATTGGGATTGTTCGTAAATGTAAAGGCGTATAGAAATGGAAGGCTTGTAGAGAAAGCAACTGCGACATTTCCCATAAACCCGCTCACTTTGAGTCTAAGATCGTATAATGCGCTGACAATTACCGCTGCTACAACCACTGTCAGACTATCAAGACCTGCTCGCAGGCTCGCCACTATCCCTATAAATACGAGGACTAGATAGCAGATGAAAGCCTGTCTGATAGATATGATTCCGGATGGAAGAGGTCTGTTTGGAGCGTTTATCTTGTCAATCTCTATATCGGCGATATCGTTCAGGACCATTGCTGATGCAGAGATTGTGAACCCGACGAGAAAACCAGCAATATAGTCTAATGTCTCGAACGTGAAAAAGTCTCTTCCAGTAGCTATGGCAAGAGCTACAAGCACAGCAAAACCAACCATCACACTATTAACTATCCGCATCAGCCGCAAGCAAGCATAGATGCGTTTCATTAATTATTTCCTCCCCTATTATCGATCCTAACATTCTCCACTTTATAATAAAGGATTATGTGCAGGATACAGGTTATATTAAAAACCTATGTATGATACACATTGAGTCCCTGGATGAGAAATCATGAGTAAGCATGTACACTGGGTAGATAAGTTAGCAGATGAACTCGAACAGAGACTTCGTAAGCGAAATAAGCAGGTGTACGTCTTTAATGGCGGGCTGAGTGTGTCAGGGGTACAACATATTGGTAGGTTACGAGGAGAGATTCTACTACCGGAGACTCTGAGACGGATACTAGAGAAAAGAGGGCTCAAGATCAAGCAACTGCTAACTCTTTATACTCAGGATCCCTGGAAGGGTAAGGCCTCACAGAGATCGGCTTTCAAAGATCCCGATAAGGCTAAGGAATATACGGGACGTCCTCTGGTAAGTGTGCCTGACCCTTATGGCTGTCATGAGAACTGGGTTGAACATTATTGGTCGGATTTCGGCCCTTACCTGAGCGAATTCACTGATGGAAAAATAGAAGTTGTCACAACCACTGATCTCTACAGGTCTAAATTCAGGGATTTCATAATGAATGTTGTTCTTCCAAAGAAGGACGAGTTTAGGAACGTAATAAACAAGTATCGTGGCAGAAAACCATATCCGGAGGATTGGATACCTGTAGAACCGATATGCGAAAAATGTGGCCGTATTGATAAGACGGTAGCAATCTCTGTTGATGAGAATGGTAGAGTACGCTACAGATGCAAGTATTGCGGTCATGAAGGAGTAACCGACGTCTCCAACAGTAAGCTTAATTGGAGAATAGAATGGGCCGGCATATGGTATATCTTAGGCGTAGACTTCGAGCCCTACGGCAAGGATCACGCTACTCCTGGAGGCAGCAGGGACAGCTGCGTAGATCTAGCAGTTAATGTTATCGGCTTCCAACCACCTGAGGGAGAATGGTATGAGTGGGTCTCTATCAGGGAAAAGGGACAAAGCAGGGATATGACGAGTAGCGGCTTCGTAGGTATAACGCCTAAGGAGTGGCTTGAAATAGCACATCCACAGATTCTCCGGTTCCTCTACTTCTTTACTCATCCCCATAAGAAAGTCGTAGTCGATCTCGATCGGATACCCCAATACTATGAGTCATATTATAAGGCTGAGAGAATCTATTTCGGAGTAGAATCGCTCGACGACAAAGAACAAGAAGAATACCTAAAGAGAACATACGAGTTAAGCCATCCAAGAGAACCTCCAGAAAAGCTACCCCTACAAGTCCCCTATACTCATGCATCAATACTAGCCCAACTAGTAGGCCCTACAAACATAGAAGAGGCCATGGAACGACTCAAGAAAACAAGGCATATCAAAGAAGACCTAGACGACTATAGCAGAGGCTGGCTCCAGAGCCTGCTCATAAGATCATATAACTGGGTAGAGAAATACGGAGGAGAAAGATACCGTGTCCAAATACTGGAGAATGTAGCAGGAGAACTCTTAGATTCACTGGAGCGCGGAGAGCTTCTATGCCAGCTCGGAGAAGAGCTCGATAAACTGAGTGAATGGACAGAGGAAAAAATTAAGGAAACAATGATATCCGTCACAAGCAACCTCAATAGCGGGGAGAGGAAGAGATTCTATCGAGAGTTCTACCTGCTCTTCACAGGAAAGAACAGCGGGCCTAGAGCGGCACCACTACTATCGCTCCTCAAGAAAGATTTTGTTATTGCACGGCTAAGACTGGTATGTAAATAAATGGGTGGAGAAATTCCTCAAGTATCTTTTTAACTTCTATTTTCTTTTAGTGTTTGATATTCGACACTTAATGAATATATAGTGTTATAGTACTGTGGGTGCAACAAGATATCTAACCCTACTTCCCTCTGGGCTCTTGAATACTAGTTCTAGTGGTTTGTCCGTTGAGAAACGGATGTCCACTGACTCAGCTATTTTTGTTAGGTTTAACACGTTCTTCAGGTATACGACGTCGTAGGCGCTCTTAGAGGGTTGCTTTACGTCGAGATAGGTGAGGGCAACAGATTCTCTCGAGAATATGGTCTCGGCCCTGCTACGACCCTCTCCTTTTGCCCTTATTATGAGTGCCTCCTCTGAGGCTTCGAATTCGACGATGTCTCCTACGACCTCCACGTCTCGGAGCGCCTTTTTCAGTGCATCACTGATAACTGAGGCTTCTACGTCGAAGTCGAGTTTTATTTCTTCCGGCACATCTATTAACACTTCTATGTTAGGGACGAGGAATTTCTTGACGACTGTACTGTCTATACGGACTAGAACTTTATCATCTGATACTAGGAACGTTAGTGTTTCTCCTTTTTTACCTTTCTTGAGCATATTTGCGAGGCTACCTAGGTGAACGCCCATATATACTTCTTCTCTGTTTTCCGAGATCTCATACTCGATAAATGATTCATACGGCATAACTACTTCTATTAGGGCTGTCTTGGAAGCATCCATTCCGACTACTTTGACATGTTCCTTGGTGATCGTAAATCTAGCCTCGTCAATGATCTTGCCTAGAACCTCAACCAGCTCCTTGAAACTCCTAGCATCGGGATATTGTAGTCTTGCTACTACACCTTCGATCTCGTTTTCTAGGATTCCTGACAACTGCTGACACCCACATCTATTATTCTAGGCCCGACTAGATAAAAATAAACGGCTGGAGCTTTTATGATCTGTACTGGAGCCGATGAATGCTACGCCATCGATTGACCGCCGGCCCATTATCTGGGCCAGTGGGATGAAAGACGCCCGTCCCCCGAGAGGCTATACATACTCGATCCCTGTCGTTTTTATCGCGGCCCTCAATGCAGCGGCAAAGAGAGCATCGCTTAGCCGATTCAATAATTTGCCTAAAAATAGGAGTTCTTCTCGCCTTTCCGCTAGATCGGTGTCTAGTGCTCTGAAGAATTCTCGTTCTGCACGTCTAACAATGCTTCTTGCCACATGTATGCTTGAGACACATGGAGTGCCATATGGTATAATGAAGCCCTTTAGGTTTATTCCTTCCATGAACTTATCAATGTATGCTTCAAGGACGGCGTCTTCGTCTCCCTTAAACCTTTGTGACCCGCTTATTTCAAACCCTATATTAAACAATAGCTTCTGAGCATATTCCAGGAACTCGAGTATATCCTTTAGATCACCTATATTGGCTTCACTGCTACAAATGGACCTCGAAAAGCCTAGGTAACTATTTGATTCATCCAGAGCACCCATAAACATCATTACATTGCTGTATTTCTTGACTCGTCCTTTTTTAGCCATACAAAAAGTATACCCGTCATCGCCTGTCCGCGTGTATATTTTCATATCTTGAGCCACCAGGAGATTTAGTTTTCATTAGCTGATTATAAAACGGGATCGTATAGGATTGGAGCCGCCGGCGGGATTCGAACCCGCGACCACCGGCTTTCTCGCGACTTCGGAGTCTATGTGCCGACCGCTACGAGGCCGGCGCTCTACCGGGCTGAGCTACGGCGGCGCACGCCCATAATTCTCTGATAATGTAATGGGTTTTTTATAATTCTCCTCAGAGAATTATCATTGCGTTTCCATGCTTGTAAGGCCTTTAAGCATGCGTTCTATCATGATAACGAAGTCCTCTGGATCAACAACTATTATCCCTAGTTGTTCTCCTAGTTTTCTGATCCCATAATCACTTGTTACAATAATACCCTTAAGCTCTAATGCGAGCAGTATGGTGTCTAGATCCTCAACGCTATCAACTAATCCTTTTCTTGTCGCCTCTCGATACTTCTCCCTAAGTCCTTTGATTGCAGTCCCAATACATTCTTCGTCTCCTTCACAATCTCGGGCGACTTTCCTAACAACTGTCTCGGCCACCCGTAATCCTTTGTAGAATCGTCTTCTTATGTCTGAGACATACTCTGAGAATACGCTTGCAGGTATCTGCATGGATAGCTTGTCGGGGGCTTTTATGGTTATCCATGTAGATAAATCATGGATCAGGTCAAGCCTCACATTGGATCCTATTAATATCCGGCGGAGCTCGCTCCAAGTGTTTGGAGTCATATAGAAGCGGGCATTCAATGATAGTCTAGCTTTCATTAGGAGGCTGGCTATTTTCTCTACTACTTCTTCTAGTGTCTTGGCTTCAAAGTACTTTCTTAATCGTGCTTCAGTTATGGCAGTAGTATCAAGCACGAATACGTCCAATTAACTCACCTTTTCAGTCCTATTCGAGGCCACTGCCGAGAGACTCGAAAGATTCTATTTCTTTACTTGTTCCCTAGTCTCTATGGTATAAGGAGAGTGATTAAATAATGAGTGATCCTGAAAAATGGATGCCTCCCTTTGCCTCGGGCAAGCTTGCATCATCGTATAGGCCATTGTACTATTACTGGAAGGAGCTGAAGGAGTCTGGAGAAGAGGAGCTCTTAGAAAAGAGTACGTTGAACGAGGATGATTATAGGAAAGTTGTAGAACTTGCACAGAACTCTAGCAATGTATACGATATTCTTGAGTCTCTCAAAGAAGCTTTTAAAGAGAGGATTTCCCCGGAACATGCTGTCAAAGCACTAAGGAGATATGGCGTGAATGTCGACGAGGATTCTGCAGTCGAGATACTTGCTGGATTATTGGCTAGCTGGGCTATTGAAGCCGCCGAGAAGTGGGGTATGATAAGGCTTAGGGAGCGTTAAGCTAGTAGTTTTAGTCTGCCTCTTCCCCTGAGAACGAGTCGTGCTTTGTTTATCGATGCTTCTAGCCTGTCCAGATCTCTGTTGGTTAACACGTCTTTTTCGAGAGCCCATAATATGAATTCGTCTAGTGCAGTAGATAGATCGTCGAGGATTGCTTCTGCTATTTTTCTAGTCTCTTCGTAGTCGGCTAGCTCGATCATTCTCTTTACTACTTCGTCGCTGGGATGTGTTTTTCCCGTGATATACTTATGTATTGCTGCTGGGGATACTCCTATTTCTTCTGCTAGTCCTCTCATGCTCCGTGTGGCGGCTAGGATTTCTACTATTCTTCTTCGTGATCTTTTGCTGATAACGTGGTTGAATACCTGCATTTACTGCACCGATACAATATAATCGGTATTACCCTAGTATTATAAGGAGAGAAGCTGGAAAAAGATAGCTTAACCGCTTATTAATGCTAACACTCTTATCTGGCTAGAGCTTTTACATTTGCCCGTATTACCTTTGAGAGTATTCTGATGCCTTTCTCTATCTGTTCTGGTGTGGGGTAGCTGAAGTTTAGTCTCATTGTGTTCTTTCCTTTGTCGCTTACATAGAAGCTCTTGCCAGGCACGTAGGCTACTCCTTCGTCTAACGCCTTTAGTAGGAGTTCTTTAGTGTCTATGGTCTCGTCTTTTAGTATGACCATTGTAAACATGCCGCCTATCGGCTTTATCCAAGTTGCATAGTCTGAGAGTTCTTCCTCTAGTGTTGCCAGCATGACATCTCTCTTGATCTTATAGAGGTTCCGTGCTTCGTTCGCTGTAATATCTACTACTCCTTTTTGTAGTGCTCTCTCGGCAATGTACTGTGTTAGTGTTGGTGTATGGAGGTCGATAGCTTGCTTTGTGAGCTCGAATAAGTCAATAAGGCTCTTGTCACCTATTGTCCATCCTATTCTGAGTCCAGGGGAGAGTATCTTGCTGAGTGTTGATACGTAGAGTACTCTGCCTTCCTTATCATAGTTCTTTATAAATGTAAAGTCTACGTCCTCGAATAAGAAGAAGCTGTACGGATCGTCTTCTATTATTAAGAAATCATACTCTGAGGCTAGCTCTACTAGGTGCTTTCTCCTATCATTACTCATTGTCACTCCACTTGGGTTTTGGGCAGTAGGGACAGAGTATACTAGTTTAGGTAATCTGCCCTCAGCCTTCAACTGCTTTAGCTTTTCTTCAAGTATATCGGTTCTCATTCCATACTCGTCGATTGGAACACCTATCATCTGAGCCTCATACTGTCTAAATACGTTTATTGCCGCGAGATATGTTGGCTCTTCCACGATCACGATATCTCCGGGGTTAATTAATGCTCGAGTGATTATGTACAATGACTCTTCGCTCCCGACGGTAACTATTACGTCATCAGTATCTCTAATAGTTAGACCATGCCTCCTCTCGAACTCTAATAGTTCTTTCCTGAAGGATGTAACCCCTAGTGTTGGGGAGTACTGGAGAGCCCTCTCTCCCTGCTCAATTATAACCTCCCTAGCTATCTCGGCTAACATCTCTTTCTTGAATACTCGAGGATCGGGGAGGCCTCCGGCCAGACTAATAATCTCTCGTCCTTCTGTAAGCTTAAGGAGTTCTCTTATCTCTGAGGCCTTGAAATAAACAAGTCTATCCGCCGCGAATTTTGACGCGTCAACCATCTTGCAACGCCTTATGAATTATTTGTCCTATCAAGTATATTTTCATATATGATCATATAATATTTTGTTTAAACTAGTCGCATATTAACCATATAGAATAAATTGTGTCCTTGTAGTGGGACAAAAATCAGGCGACGCCTAGTAGAAGAAATCTCTTCGAAGTCCTAGAGACTTATCCGTCTTCTCTATGGTTTCCTCCGCTGTCTTGGCAAGCTTCATGACTGCTCTTACAGCGTCAACATTCTCTGGAACTACTATTGATTCCTGGTGAACGGCCTGGAACAGCATTAGCTCGACGCCGTCCAGCAGTGCGATAGAGTCTCTGAAAACGACGAGCTCTGGTATATCGTTTCTAGGCCTCATATCCCTTGCAACCTCAATCAGCTGAGCGGTGCTCTTTATACCGGTCCTGCCTGTATCGACGAGCATTATTCTAGGTGCGCTACTTAGCGCTTCAATTATTTCTTCAAGTGTCGTCTTTTCCTTGAACCTTACTGTTACCTGGTGGACATGCATTAGCGTTGTTGGGACAACTACAGCGGCAGTAACGATGTTTATATCGGGAACAACGCTATTCACGTCCCTAGCATGGTGAGAGGGTAGCTTAACTGGATTCAGAACAATTGAGTTTATCGGGCCTTTCTTTATTTCTCTTGGATCGGCCGCTCTCCTTATCATTACCGCTCTTACTTGCTCGATAGGTGCAATGTTTCTTAGTGTACAGAGTAGCCTGAGAAGTCCAGTGGTGTTGCATGATACTACTCTTAGACTATTTGCTCCTAGTGCTTCTTCATAGTTGCAGAGGGTGCTAAAGGATTTCTCGGCTACATCTGGTTTTTCTCCTCCTTGGTAAATCTGTTTCAACCCGCTGTACTTATCGTAGATCGGTTTGTTCTTTTTCCCTACTCCGCCTGGAGTCGAGTCTATTACTACATCAGCGTGTGAAAGTATATCGTGGAGAGTTCCTTTTACTTTGATGCCGGCTTCCTCGAAGGCCTTCAAGGCCTCTTCGTCCGGAGCATAGAGGGAATAACCTTTCTTCACTGCTAATAATGCACCATAGTCGGGTGATTTCTTTACCACGCCTATGATTTCCATGTCGTCTTGTATCGACACCGCGTCTGCTACACGCTTACCTATAGTTCCATATCCGTTTATCACTACTTTTGCCTTCATTCCTCCCTCACCCCTTGAAGAACTTTTCGTATGAGATCGATAGGGCTTCTAGCCCGGGTAATATTCTACCAGATAAGAAATATAGAAGTGCCCCTCCGCCCGTACTAATATGTCCTACTCTTCTCTTTGCGTCCTCTGGTAATGCTGAGAGTATAGCGTTGAAGTGTCCTCCGCCAAAAATCGTAAAGGCGCTCGTCTTAGTTAATGCATATTCCACTAGCTCCTTTGTACCACGTCTAAATCTAGGATCTTCTATTACACCTGCTGGCCCCCTCATAACTATTATCTTCGCATTCCGCATCTTGTAGGTGTAGTATTCTATTGTTGAAGGCCCTATATCCATCGGGGCCCCTATTATCCTGTTAGCTGGTACAATATCGAGACCCTCGTTTGTTTCCGAGATAAAGTCTAAGGGCACTCGGATATTCACGTTTTCAGCTATAAGTTTTCTTGCGAGACTCATGGTCTTCTCATCAGCTTTCTTCTCAATAACTTTTGCAGCTTTTCCGACGTCTCTACCTGAAACCATCAGAAATAGCAGTCCTACTAGGCCCGTGGTAAGTATTTCGTCTGCCGCACCTGATTTTATCAAATACTCAATAATTCTAACGGTGTCTTTCAGTTTCGCTCCACCAAGAACGAAGACTTTTGGCTTTTCATCTGTTGAGATCGCTCTGCTTAGAACCCTGATTTCTTTTTCTAATAATCGTCCCGCTGCCGCCGGAATTAGCTGGGGTATGCCTATGACTGTGGCTTGTCTCCTGTGGGATACTGCGAATGCATCGTTTACGTAGAAATCTATCTGCTTTGAAAGCTCTTTGGCAAGTATTGTTGACGCCTGGTCTTCTAGCGAAGCTTCGATTGCGTCTTCTGCGTGGAGCCTTGTATTATCTAGGAGGACTATTTCTCCTGGTTTAAGCTCTGAGATAACTTGTTTGGCGTGTGGGCCTATTACGTCTGGAATATAGGTGACTTTTTCTCCGAGAAGGTTTGAGAGTAGCTCAGCGTGTTTTTTAAGACGAGTATAGTCGGAGGAGAATGGACGGCCTTGGTGGGCTAGTATAATTATGGATGCTTTTTTCTCCATGAGTTCTCTAATAGTGCCTATATGGGCTTTGAACCTAGTATCGTCTAGAATTTCCCCATTCTTACCTATAGGAGAATTAATATCAATGCGAAGTAGGACTTTTTTGTTCTCGAGTTCTAGGTCGTCTATCGTGGCTATTGTTTTATCCATGTACTTGATAGCCACTCGGATCCCAGGATAACGTATATCCCGTGTTATTCCTATATAAGCTATGACCGCGGTTTAACCAATCAAGGAGAAGACTAATGACAAAGGACGAAATACGCGTAGAGTGGTTCGGGCACTCATTCATACTCATCGATACAGGCTCGGCGAGAATAGCTATTGATCCACATGATGGAGGAAGTCTCAACATACAGACTTTCCGGATAACTGCAGACTACCTATTGATAACACATGATCACTATGATCACAACGCGGTCGAAGTAGTCGATGTTCCTTCTAAGTCTAATATCTATGTTGGTAGAAGAGGTAGTTTTACCTTAGGCGATATCAAAGTAACAGGACATCTCTCATATCATGACAAGGCTGAAGGCTCTCTACGGGGAACAAATACTGTCTACGTATTAGAGATAAACGAAATGAAAATTGTTCATGCCGGCGACATAGGTGATATTAGTAAACCGGATGGTTTGAAAGATGCATTTTCTAATGTTGATATACTGATACTCCCCGTGGGCGGTACCTATACTATTGACGCTTATGAGGCGTGGAAACTAGTAGAAGAGACTGGTCCTCGATTAGTCATCCCAGTACATTACTGGATTCCATACAGTACATTGCCCTTAGATCCGTTAGAAAAGTTCCTGAACATAGCCAAGGCGAGACGCTATAGGAGTCCTACACGCTCTATTACTGTTTCGAGGCATTCTCTGCCCGAGAAGACTACTATAGTTGTGATGCCTCCTCCGATGCTTAAGCCTGGTAAGAATCCAAAGAGAGGCATGTAAAGGCAACAGTCTTCTGTGTTGGCTTAGATGAGAAGTATGGCGCCGGGGGCGGGATTCGAACCCGCGCCCCCCGTGTGGGGGAACGGGTCTCCAGCCCGTCCCCTTGGTCCGCTCGGGCACCCCGGCACCGGCATCTAGTATATTCCTTTTGTACTATAAAGGGGCTCCGGGTATATTGATTTTCCTGCCTACAACTATATTCAATAACGTGCTGCTACATTATTGTTCTGGAACAGTAGATGTTCTCGGAAGAAGATCTTTTTGACCAGGAAATGTAGGGTTTTACTGGAATATGTGAAAAAGGACGTGCTAGGACTCTATGCCGCTGTGGTTATCTGTTTAATTTCGATATAGACGTCCTTGGGGACCTGGATCCTCATTAGTCTTCTTAGAACTCGTTCGTCTGCGTAGAGGTCTATTAGTCTTTTATGTATTTTCATCTCCCAGTGTTCCCAGTATTTACTTCCTTCACCGTGTGGCAAGCGAAATACAGGTATTTCGAGTCTTTTTGTCGGAAGTGGGACTGGTCCCCTTATGGGTGTGCCTGTTTTTAACGCTATCTCTTTTATCTGATTTACTACGTTTTCTAGGTGGTCCTTGTTGGTGCTCCATAGCCATATCCTTATTTTGAACGGCACTTTCTCTCCACCAGTCCCTCCATTGTTCGTTGTCCGGGTTTATTAGGCTTAGCCTTGGAAATAGTGGTGTAGCGATTAGTGATTTATCTCGATAAGTCGGATATTGACTCGTCTATTTAGTCCCAATTAGTTCCTTGTAGAAATAGATACTTAATAGTAACCATTTCGGAAGGTGTAGGAAATGAACCAAGAAGGAGAAAAGAGCCAAATAGCATCTACGCAAAGAAAACCAAGTAAGGGAATGTTATATGGAAATCTCGTTAGCATAACCGCCGCACTGATTATTGCCTACTTGCTGTTGGTTGTATATAGGTATGGATTCGAGATATTGTTTAGAGACGGTTACTTTATGCTTATGATAGCTCTCGTTGCCCTGGGTGTATTGGCGAGGTATTTTTATATCGATGCCGTGGAACAGGCGGAGAGGGCCTTCAGAGACATAGCACCCTGGGTTATCTTACTTGCATTCGCGGGAGTACTTCTTGGCTATAAGTATCCGCTCTATGGTGGCGGCTTGATCGTGCTATCTTATTTTTTGGAGGTGCCTGTAGCGTATGCTTTGTTCAAAGAATTCCAGAGTATTAGTATGGTTGGGGCATTGTTGTTCCTTGCAGGGATAATTGTTTTTGGTGTTTCTCTGCCATTTACAGTGTTTGCGAAAGAGATCGCTATTGTTCCTTTGTTAGGCGACATAATCAAGACTCTAGGTCTACTCTTATTGGTTTCAAAGATACTTCAATCATAAAATCGTCCTAGATATGGGAGAGTAACAGAATATTGAGATGGGGAAAAACCTTATCTTTATCCCCGTTACTTGGTTCTTATCTCTACTTTGGCTGGCTTTACGTCTGTGACTATTCCAATACCGATTGTTCTGTTCATGTCTCTCATTGCGAATCTTCCGAGTGGTGGGAACTCGCTGAACTTCTCGATTACCATTGGCTTTATTGGCTTGAATCTTACGATTGCTACGTCTCCTGGCTTTAGGAAGCTTGGCTTCTCTTCTACTACTTGTCCTGTCCTTGGGTCTAGCTTTGCTACTATCTCGGTCATTCTTGCGCTTATGCTAGCTGTGTGGGCGTGGATTACTGGTGTGTATCCTGGGGCTACTGCGCTTGGGTGCCAGATTATGAATACTCTTGCTGTGAATTCTTCTGCTACTGTTGGTGGGTTGTCTAGGTGTCCTGCTACGTCTCCTCTCTTTACGTCGTTCTTTCCGATGCCTCTTACTGCGAATCCTATGTTGTCTCCAGGCTCTGCTTTGGGTAGGTCCTGGTAGTGCATCTGGATGCTTCTTACTTCTCCGGTGACTCCCGGTGGCATGAAGACTACTTTGTCGCCTACTTTTAGTACTCCTGTCTCTACTCTACCTACTGGTACTGTACCTGCTCCTGGAATGCTGTATACGTTCTGGATGGGTATTCTGAGTGGCTTGTCGACTGGCTTTGCTGGTGGCTTTAGGTTGTCTAGTGCCTCTACTAGTGTTGGACCGTTGTACCATGGCATGTTGGGGCTTCTCTCGATTAGGTTGTCTCCTTTCCATGCGCTTATTGGTATGAATGGTATCTGGTCTACCTTGTAGCCGAGGCCCTTCATGAACTTCTTGAGTATCGTTGCTACCTGCTCGTATCTCTTCTGGTCATAGTTTACGTCAGGTGCGTCCATCTTGTTTACTGCAACTATGAGCTGCTCGATACCCATTGTCTTTGCTAGGAGAAGGTGCTCTCTTGTCTGTCCCTCAGGGCTCATACCTGCCTCGAACTCTCCCTTTCTTGCCGATACGACTAGTATTGCTGCGTCTGCCTGGCTTGCTCCTGTGATCATGTTCTTTACGAAGTCTCTGTGTCCGGGTGCGTCGATGATTGTGAATACGTACTTCTTTGTCTCGAACTTCATGAATGTTAGGTCTATTGTTATACCTCTGTCTCTCTCCTCTTTCATCTTGTCAAGTATCCATGCGAACTTGAAGCTCTCTTTTCCTTTTGCTTTTGCCTGCTCTTCTAGCTCCTTAAGCTTCTTCTCCTCGACGAGTCCTAGACGGAATAGTAGGTGTCCTACTAGTGTGCTCTTACCGTGGTCTACGTGTCCTATTACCACTAGGTTCATGTGGGGTTTGTCTGCCATTACTCCTTCACCTCTACTTTAGACTGCGCGTGTATGCGCACCAGTCAAACCTATGCGTATAGAAGGGCTTTATAAAA
>JALUDS010000014.1:0-6187 GCA_027043945.1 Acidilobaceae archaeon | reverse complement strand
GGAATATGGCACTACAGGTTCCCAGTATCAGCAGACGTAAAAGGCGACGAGCTACTAATTAAGGTAGAAGCAACCATACAGCCAAAGTTCTACATGGTACCACAGAGCGACATGAAGTTTGACTCACTAACAGTAGCAGGCGGACTAGAAGACTACCTAACCATGATATACAATGAGATCGAAAACGTAAACGACAACGTAAACGCTACCAGAGATGCAATACTAAACGAGCTATCCAACCTCAACCTGACTCTAACGGCAATCAACGGACAGCTCGTAGTAATCTCTGACACACTAAACAACGACGTTGTACCAGCACTCTACCTACTCCAGGACATGGTAGACAACCTAGGACTACAGATCAACCTAGTCCTAGCCAACCAGGCAGCAATACAAGATCAAATCGCAAACGCTGAGAGCAACATAACAGGCCAGCTTGGCGTAATATACCTAGAGCTAGTGGATGTAGCAGACGGTGTATCAGTACTCAACATAAAGGTAGACAACGCGCTAAGCCTACTAACAGCAATCAACGCAACACTAGGCGAGGTCTACAACAACACAGTAGAGATCTATACCGAGCTAGGAACAGTATACATGAACCTAGCCACACTAATCAACGACCTCAACGCATCACTCTCAGGACTAATAGTAGATGAGAGTGGAACAATACAGTTCGTAATAGAGACCCAGGCAGGCAACATAATCTCCAGCATTAACGAGACAAGAGACCTACTATGTAACGGAATCAGGACCAACAGAGAACTAATACTAGCAAGCATAGCAAACCTCAGCAGCAACCTAACAAGCTATGCAACATCAATATTAGCCGACCTAGGAATAATAAAGAGCAACCTCACGAAGCTCGACGATATAATGGGCATGATAACCAGCGCACAGACAGTAATCACTGACACAATCTCAACAGAGAGCACCAACATACAGAACGCAATAACAGCCAGCGAGGGCAGAGTAAGAGACGACATACAGACCACACAGCAGAAGATAGACAACGCAAAGGTAGAAGTAATGAACCTAATCAACCAAGTCAACACAAGCCTACAGACAAGCATAAGCAACGGATTCAACGACCTATCATCACAGGTATCACAAGTAGGTGACACACTAAGCACCAAGCTAGACAACCTACAGAACACACTAACCGGACAAATACAGAACCTAGACCAGAATCTAACCACAGCCAACCAGGAGCTCAAGAGCAGGGTAACAACAATAAGCAGCCTCAGCACAGTCGTACTACTAGCAGCAGTAATAGCCGTAGGATGGATCTTCGGCAGAGCAAGAACATAACCATCGCAGAACTAGTCTTTACTGGAAAACTCTAAACCCAATTTCCTTTTTCCAAACATATTATTTCACGACTTCTTCTGGTTTCTCAATCCACAAAATACCGGATAGATATCGTATTTATTACTCTGGCAACCAATGCTAATGTGGTATACAGGGTATGGTTGTCAGCGTTGATATTACAGGAGTACTAGAAGAAAGACTACGAAGACTCGTAGAGCTGGGACTATATGCCAGTGTGGCAGAGGCAGTAAGAGAAGGAGTCAGGCGACTATTAAGTACAATCGACCTAAAAGAAATCGCACTGAAACTCTACACGGAGAAGAATGCCACGCTTAACTATATTTGCGAATTCAGTGGTTCAAGCTGTACGGAGATAATTGATTACCTGCTAGAAAAAGAGGTTTTACCTCTACTCGGGGCAACAGAGATTAAGGATAAACCAGTATTGGGGGAACAAAATAATATTTTGATAGATCCGTCTGCAATCTACGTATTATATAATTCTAGATTGTCTAGTTTTGTAAGTATACTTAAAGAACTAGGCTACGTGATCTTCATACCGAGATCTTTAAAATCATATTTAGAAGTCCTAGAGGCAAGAGCACTTTTCAAGAAAAACATGAAGTCACCAATAGGAATAGAAATAGGAACTGAGTGCGGAAAGACAAGTATCCATGAAAAAGGGATCATAATATCTAGTTTAGAACGAGATACATTAATATATGCTAAGAGCTGCGGTTACATACTGATAACAGAGGATATAAGGCTTAGACAATTCGCCGAAAAACTAGGTCTCCACGCATACTCGTGGCTTGACCTAGTGTACTTCTATAGAGAAAAACTTGAGAAAACAGGGCTCGAAGAACTCCTACTCAGCCTCAAAGCGATACCGGTCATCTTACCCTATCAACTAGAAACGCTTTTACTAACCGGCCAATACTAGGTGAGCAAAAATGCCAGCAGTCGTATACGCGGTCGACGTCTCCATAAGTATGGCAAAATCACATGGAGACTTTCTCCCACACAAGCTAGCAGCATCTTTAAGCGCTCTAGCGATTTCGGCGAAAAGAATATTGTCGAGAAAAGGAAAAATAGGGCTCGTATTATTTGCGGGATATGCTTCGCCAGTTGTACCCTTAACAACAGACTACGATGTCCTGGCCCGGGCACTAGGCATGATTACAAAGACATACGAAGGCTCAGCACCAGGAGATGCTATCGTTGAATCGGTAAAACTATTACGCAGAACGTATACTTCAGAGAAAAAAATTATTATTATAAGCGATGGAGAGTTCAATACTGGAACACCCATAGAACATGCATCACTATACGCACGGAATATGGGAATCGTCGTACATTATGTTACTGTCGGAGCACTTCAGCAAGTCAAAATAAAAGGAATCCTCCGGGAGTTAACTGATAGGAAACTGCTCGAATGGAACCATGCCAACTCTAAAAACTTACTAATATCATTACTAATGAATGTATCAAAAGGCTAACAGGAGGACTCATAAACATGATAACCCTCCTAGTAGACTCTACTAAATCCCTTGAAAGAGCCTGGGCTATCAATACGATAAAGACAATACTTGACAAATGCAAAGATACCTACAACTTAGTAATATTCGGCAAACAAGCCCTGCCAATAATAGAACAATCCAATAACCTTGATAGAGTAATCCAGGCTCTAGAGGAAGCACCATTCATGCCTGGAATACCTGAGCCATTAAGGGCTCTAAAACAAGCAATCGAAATCGATACAGATCTAAACCACCTTCCTGGAGAAGCCTACAGCATAGTAATGCTCTGGAGCATGTCTAAAAAGCCTAGACTAGATCCCTGGCCAGCACTATATTACCTTGTATCTCGAAACTACAATATCAACATTATATCTTACAGGACGACTCCTCCAAAATGGATAACACAGTTCACACACGCATACCTCTTAGACAAAGTAAAAATCTACTACAAGAGGCCAAAACAAAAATATAAAGAACTTATTAAAAGCCTAGAATGCTAAACCCAAACTCTAGATCTATACTATATCTTCTAATAGCATCAGGAGACCAAACCTCTACGAATGGGAGGGAGACACAGATATGAAATTACGATTCGGCCCAGCAGGGAAACCAATTTCATTTAAAGGAAAAATGGAGGACGCACCAGAATACCTCAGAAGCATCGGGTTAGACGCCATGGAATACGAAGCAGTACGAGGAGTACGCATAGGAGAAGAAAAAGCAAGGAAACTGGGAGAAAATGCTGAAAAATACGATGTTGTAATGAGTCTTCATGCCCCATACTATATTAATTTAGCAAGCAAGGAACCTGAAAAAGTAGAAGCAAGCATTAAGAGAATAATAGACTCGATGAAAGCGGCTGAATGGATGAAAGCATATGTAGTCGTTGTACACACCGGATACTATAAAGGATATAAAGATAAAAGAGAGGCGCTCAAGAAGGCTATTGAAGGCTACAAGAAAGTCCTAGAAGAGTTACCAGACTGGGTAAAAACGCCGAGCTTGAGCCCAGAGCTTATGGGTCGAAAAACAGCAATAGGAGACGTCGATGAAATAATAGAGATCTGTCGAGAAATAGGAGAACGATGTAGACCAACAATTGATTGGGCACATTTATACGCGAGATATGAAGGTAATCATGTAAAAACAATCGACGACATAATAATAGTTATAGATAAGCTAGAAAAAGAGCTTGGAAACTATGTATTGAAACCGCTCCATACACACTTCTCCAAGATTGAGTATGGTCCAGGAGGAGAAAGAGAACATCATACACTCGCAGAAGAATACGGTCCATCATGGGAGACGGTATGCAAAGCATATATTGAGACCGGAATAGAAGCAGTCGTAATAAGTGAAAGCCCCATATTAGAACAAGATGCTCTAGTCATGAAACAGATATGCGAGAACTTACTATAAGGAACACCATAACTTAATTATAGTGGAGCCTACAACATCCGTTCAATGAAGACAGAAAATCAACAAAGAAAGGTGGACAAAATATGGGCAAAATAGTCAAGATCGTGCTAGATACAGCAGAATTCCACCCACTACATAATGCATGGAAAAAACTCGCACAAAAACTAGCCGAGGAACTAGGAGTAGAACTAGAAATAAAGAAAGAAGACTACATGTATGCTATAAACCATGGTTTAACAGACGACCTAGGAATGGCCGCACTACCACAGCTATTCGCGGAGCTAGAAGATGGAACAGTCAAACTAGTACTAGGCCAATATCCATTCGATCCAAAAACAACAAAGCCCGACGAGGAACAAGCATATCAACAAGCTAAAAAAGCAATTGAAGAAATATTGAAAGATCCATAATAAAATACTCGGACTAAAACAATGATAGAAACGGACAGAAACCACCAACACCACATATTTACGATAGTTTTTCCAGAAAAGCCAACAGTGAAACAGATCAGGCTCAAAGGATACGCGGGCCTATATAAACGAATAGACATTCTAGCAAGGGCCTTTATAATTATAGAACAATACGCAATGGTTCAAAAAGAAAAACAATTAATAGTACATGGTGTTTTCCCCGAGAGCGACGAGATAATCACAGTACTCGAATATAGGCCAACAGGCATGATTAGACGTGAAAAACAAGCTGTCCTCGAAATATTGAAGGCATTAAGGGGAAAGGAAACTAGTTTAATCATAAGAGAAGAACCAGTCGATAAATACTTACACGGTCTTTCTAAGTATTATGACCTAGTATACCTTAGCGAGAAGGGTAAACCAATCAAAGGCTATTCTGGAAAAGAGAAAACGGTCTATGTGCTAGGAGCTCAGAAGGATCCTCCAGCCATGTTCCACGAGGCGTTAAAACGATACAAGCATAGCGAGGTAAGCATAGGTCCTTATAGTTATCTAGCTACACACGTAATAGCATACATACTATGGAGAAGTCAATCCTCTATATCTCTCGATAAAGGTCAAGAGCTTCTCTAGTTCCTTGCACGAAGAAGATTCTCTAATATAGTAAAATATAGGCGCTAGAAGACTTATAGCATATCTCTCCAATATCACGGAGAGCGGAGTGCTCTCCTCATTAAGAGGGCGTAGTTCATAGTTTCTTCTTATTATGCTGAGAGCCTCGCTAGTTGATTGATTCATATGCCTTACTAGCTTCTCCAGCACCTTCTTCCTGTCGCAGTTCATTGTGTTCAGACTCCTATGCTCACACGTCATATAAAAGGGGTTAAATACCGTGAATCGATACGCGTTTAGACAAGGGAGCACCACATATGATACCCACCGATCTATTAGCTGGCTCGGCCACTGCATTCATATTATCGATCCTACTAACAGGCATGTGGATTCGTAGTCTCCAGAACCGACTAAATACAGTTGATGAACAAGAGAAAATGGTGCTTCTCAGATTCTTCTTCGGAAGAGATATGAATAAGCCCCGCGAGATATATGTGCCTCGATATGGAGGCTTATGGGCAGTCATAGGTATTGCGTTCGGCCTACTAGTTCTCGAAGCCTACTACGTGTATCTTCACGAGATCAGATACTTCATAACGGAGATCTTCAGTATAGTAACTCTCCTAATACTAGGCGGATTTATAGGATTGCTAGACGATATTTACGGACTATCTATAAAACATAGGCTACTCGCAACACTACTCATAAGCATACCACTAGCCACGGTAAAAACCGGAGTAAGCCAAATGACTTTTCCAATAATAGGCAAACTAGACCTAGGAATATACTATAGCCTCCTACTAGTCCCCATAGGCATAATGGGTGCATCAAATGCCTTCAACATGCTCGCAGGATACAACGGCCTAGAAGCAGGAATGGCCTCCATAATACTATCAGGATATGCGCTATACGCCT
>JALUDS010000013.1:0-6200 GCA_027043945.1 Acidilobaceae archaeon | reverse complement strand
TAGGATACAGAGGATAGGTCTAAGCGCAACTTTATCAAGGAGGTCGATTAGAGAAGCCGTTAAACTCTTAGCATCGGGTAGACGAGCAGAAGTGGTTATCGATCCTTCACCCAAGCTCTATGAGATCGGTGTTCATTCTGTTGACGACGACGGGTTTTGGAAAAATGTAGCGTCAAAAATAGCAGAACTAGTGAAAAATGTGAATGGGAGAGTTCTAGTCTTTGTTAATACCCGTGGAACAGCAGAGAAACTTGGCTCCGCTTTATCTAGGATTCTAGGAGAAGGTCTAGTTCTTGTGCATCACGGGAGTTTATCTAGGTCTGTAAGGGAAGACGCTGAAAAAGAGTTTAAGACAGGGCAGGTCAAGGTTCTCGTAGCGACTTCAAGCATGGAGCTTGGAATAGATATTGGTGACATCGAGCTAGTAATCCAGTTTCTATCCCCCAGAAGCGTAATTTCGATGACACAACGAGCAGGCCGAGCCGGCCATAGATTCGGTGAAACAAGTAGAGCATACATAATTACTTCTAATAATTTGTTCGAGTTGTTGGAGTCCAATGTTATTGCTTTTAGAGCTGTGAAAGGGAATCTAGAAGATCTAAAAATACATGTTAATCCTCTGGATGCGCTCATGCATCAGATAGCCGCGATGGTTCTTGAGGATAGATTAATCGAGATGAGTATGGTTTACGATATTATTTCGAGATCTGGACCGTTTAGGAGCCTTGGGTATGACGAGTTTTTAGAAGTGGCCGAGTTCATGGATAAGTTAGGTTTAGTTAGAATAGTAGATGGTTCAAAGCTCAAAATGGGGAGAAGGACTATCTCTTATTTCTATAAAGTGTCGATGATCCCTGATGAAAGAAACTACACCGTATATGATGTTATAACAGGCGATAAAATAGGAGAGCTCAGTGAGAGGTTTATAGAAGCAAAACTCGCTAAGAGTGAGACCGAGCAGTTTAGATTTGTATTAGCGGGAAGGATCTGGGAGGCTCTCGACATCGATTATGAAAACAACAAAATATATGCTAGGCTCATTGCTGAGGCCGAGGGATTAGTTCCTTCATGGGAAGGCGAGCTTATTCCCGTAGACTATAAGGTTGCGAGAGAAGTCTGTAGCCTATTTTCTCTTTGCATGGTAGACGAGGAAGCTTGTTTGAAATTATTAAAAGAACGAGGTATGAGAGACGACCAGGTTACAAAGATAATAGAAACCGCTCGCTCGACTAAAGCACAGTGGGACGGGATAATCCTCGGCTTCTCGGAGCCCGTTATAGAATCCTTTAAGGATTATATTGTCCTATATACATGCTTGGGGAGCAAAGGAAACTTTGCACTGGCTCTTCTTCTTTCTAAGCTACTGGAACGACACGGTCATAGAGTTGTCTTCGACTATATTCCTTACGCGATAGTTTTTAATGCTCCGTTAAGAATGTCGCCAAAGGATCTTAAGAATGCCCTGATTGAAGCAAAAAAGATGGATCCAGTAGAGAGGAGGATCCTAGTACAAGACGCTGTCAAATCAAGCATAGCATACCAGATACGCTTCTCTCAGGTAGCTAAAAGGATGGGTGTAATCGATCCAGACTCAAGTATCTCGAGGGAGTTAATGAAGAGGATAGCGAGGAGCTATGAGGGCACCCTAGTTGAGATCGAGGCGCTAAGAGAGATAGTCTATGATAAACTAGATTTTAACGCGGTAGACGACTTCTTGGAGAGACTATACGATATCAGGATTGCTCCTATAGGATCAGAATCAAGCTTGCTAAAAGAAGTGTTCTCAAATCCATACCTTAGAAAGGACAAAGCAGTTGACCTTAGAACGGTAGCTATATCTACTCTAATAGAGAGCTACAAGCGAAGAATAAAGAAGAGAAGAGTTCTGCTTCAGTGCGCGAGCTGTGGATACTCGTGGAGTAGAACAGTAGAACTACTAGATAGCGACGATATCTATTGCCCGCGTTGTAAAGCTAGATTTATCGCGCCTCTACCGGATACCGAGTGGGGTCATGAGACATCCAAGATCTTCAAGAAGTATCTTGAGACAAGAAGAAGACCGAGAGGAGACGCTAATAAGAGAATTAACGAGGTCTATGATAGAGCGCAACTCTTTATCGAATACTATAGGGAAGGATTATCTAGGTACGTTATCGAAGCATTAATGGCCCCAGGGGTAGGTCCTAGCAGGGCTCTTAGAGTCATGAATGCATTATTATCTCATGGCGAAAAAGGATTCTATCGAGAACTATTCAAGGCGATCGAGGAATACTCAATGAACAAGAAATACTGGTCTTCTAAAAAGAAGAGGTGAATCCAAGTAGCTAGGATTTTAAATGTTATACTAGATAGAAATCCTTACGGTAGACACTGGGTTAGGGTATCCAGCAAATCATTGGGTTGACTACGATGGAGGAATGTAATATAGCAGTAATAGCCGATTGGGACGCAGACGGAGTCGTTGCAGCTGCACTATTAGTATATGTCCAAGAAGTAAAAGGAGTCTTTCCAGAGAAAGGAAGGCAGAAAGTATGCCTTGTACCGTCCGGTCCACGGAGCATTTCTAAGATACGGGAAGCAGGCAAATGTTGGAGAACAGTCGTGCTCCTTGATATTCCTTTTACTCAGGAAGTCGAGGAAACGATTAAGTGGATGAGAGAAAACTGTAACAGCAAGATCTTCTACTTCGACCATCATAGCTCGACCATAAATGCTATTCACGATCTTGAAGAAAAATACCAGGTATTCGTGGTGGTGGGGAAATCCCCGACATCAATACTGCTTCAGAGATTCCTTGAGGGATTAAATGTAAAGATAACGCCTAGATTAAGAGAATTCATAAAGGCGGTAGCAGTACTCGAGGGCGGTAAACATATTAAGAAACAAATAGAGGCCTCGGAGGGCATCATAACCCTTGCAGCATCAATCTCAAAAGCGTTAAACCAGACAAGGAGCAGAGAGGCCTGGTCAAAGTATGTCAGATGGATATCTAATCCTATTCCTTTTGAAGAAGTAAAGATAAAGATAGACAAAATAATCCCCAGGGCCGGTAGCAGTGAACCTAAGCGAGTAGAAGAGAAAGAGAACCTCGTTAAGCTAGGAATAGAGATATCCAAGACCAGCGATAAAGAAATCAGAAAAGTCGCGATGGACCTGGCAATGTCGGCAAAGAATCTCGGGTATGTCAAGTTTGTCGATGCTAGAGGGGCATGGAGTAAGAGGGGAACCAGTGCGCTCGCGTCAGCCATATACAAGATAATAAACTTCCCTGTAGCGGTTCTAGTCGAGAAAGAGGAAGGATCACGCCTACTAATAATCAGGTCAGGAAAAGGCGAAGCTGAGAGTATACTGTCAAAGCTCTATGATATGGGTATCGTAGAGGATAAAGGTGGACACAGAAACATAGCAGTTGCAAAGGTTAAAGACGAAGTAACGGTCTCTATGCTAGAGAAGAGTCTGAGAAAAGCATCCTTTGAGGCTGCAAAGGAACGCTGGAGGAGGAATATAGAAGAATAGGGTATTAGGGGATCCCGCGCATCTGGTGCCGCGGCCGGGATTTGAACCCGGGTCACGGGCTCGAGAGGCCCGCATACTGGGCCGGGCTATACTACCGCGGCTTCCCCGGCATTCCCATCATTTCCTATCTTATTAGGGGTTTTTGAATTTTCCCGTTTCCATGGTTTCGCTCTGATAATTTCATAAGCTAATATTATCTGGACGAAGTCTATGTTTATCGATGAGTAATTAGCGCTTCTTTCTATAATTACGAAGGGAAGTATCAAGGGATTCGAATAATACGATATGATGGAACCTATGTGTGTGGATACAAGTGCTACGAGCACGTATTTTATGTATGATTCTGATAACGAGATTGTTACTGCGTAAACAATTATAAGGAGACTAATTGTTATGCTCGAGACAGTGGGTTTTCCTGAAATTCCTAGCGTAAAGAATACTAGGCCGATAAAGAACAAGGCTATATATTCAAGTATCTTTTCGCCATTGTATTCTTCTACATCGCTAGAGTCTTCGGCCACATAGTTATTCTGGCTCAATTTGCATCATCCTAGCGTAGGCGTGTTATTCATACTTATGATCCGTGGGGTTATTGATGGGGTGTTAGACTATTATTTTTACCCAGATGTCTACAATGCCATTAATGGGCCGGTGGTGGAGAGTGGTAGAATTAAAACCGTCACTTAAAGAAAAACGCTGGAATCCAGAATACGAGAAAGAACTGTTAGAGACGTGGGAACGTGAAGAACTCTATAAGCCTACTATTGATCCAGAAGATCCTAGGGAAGTAATCACTATCGACACGCCTCCTCCTTATGCTAGCGGTAAATGGCATGTGGCGGGAGCAGCTCATTATGCCCAGATAGACATGATCGCCAGATACTTTAGGCTTAAAGGATACAATGTTCTCGTACCGTTCTACGCTGATAGAAATGGGCTTCCCGTAGAAGTACAAGTAGAGAAAAAGAAAGGAGTATACGCGCATGAAATGGCGAAAACTCCCGAAGGAAGAGAGAAATTCTTAGAACTATGTAAAGAGTTCTTAGACGAGGCAGAATCGGAAATAGTAAAAGTATGGAGACGAATGGGCTGCTCCTTCGACTATTGGAAGAATGGAACAGATAGCCCAGTATACCGTACCCTAACACAAGCCACATTCATTGACCTTTATAGACGAGGCCTAATCTATCAGGACTCCAGACCCGTACGGTGGTGTCCAAGATGCCGCACAACTCTTGCAGAAGCAGAAATAGAATACAAGGAGAAAGAAGGCTATGTATACTATGTAATCTATAAGGTTAAGGAGACAGGAGAAGACCTAGTAGTAGCTACCACGAGGCCAGAACTACTAGCTGGATGTGCGGTGCTCGCATATCATCCTGACGATGAACGGTACAAGAAATACCGTGGAAAGACCGCGATCGCGCCAATATATGGCCATGAAGTCAAGATAATCGAGCATCCCAGCGTAGATCCAAGCTTCGGTACGGGTCTAATGATGGTGTGTAGTTTTGGTGATGAAAACGATGTACGTCTATTCTTTGAATTAGGTTTGAAGCCGAAGTGGCTGATTAATCCAGACGGGACGATGCGTGAAGAAGCAGGTCCAATCGCTGGATTAAAGGTCGAAGAAGCCAGGGAGAAAATCGCCGAGATGCTAGAAAAAGAAGGACTACAAGTTAAAAAGGAGAAAATAAAGCATAATGTTCCAGTATGTTGGCGTTGTAAAACACAGCTCCAGATAATCTACAGGAAAGAGTACTTCTTGAAACAGCTCGAGTTCAAAGAAAAGATAAAGGAGATAGCGTCAATGATTGACTTCAAGCCAGAGATGCATAGGAGAAAACTGTTCGACTGGATAGAGAGCATTACCATGGACTGGCCAATATCAAGGGATCGATATTATGCGACAGAAATCCCGATATGGTACTGTGAGAAGTGTGGATCAGCATTACTGCCTGAGCCAGGCAAGTATTATCGTCCATGGAGAGACGATCCTCCATGGGAAAAGTGCCCGGTATGTGGCGCTGGCAAGGAACATCTCCGTGGCGAAACCAAGGTTTTCGACACATGGTTTGACTCAAGCATAAGCGTACTCTACGTAACTCACTGGATGAGGAATGATAGATTCTTCCAGAAGGCATTCAAGAATACATTGAGGCCCCAGGGACAGGACATTATACGGACATGGTTGTACTATACTTTGCTCAGAGTATACCAGCTTACAGGAAAACCAGCTTTCAGATGGGTTAGAATTACGGGTATGGGTCTCGATCCTCGCGGAAGACCGATGCATAAATCGTTGGGCAACGTCATTGATCCTGAACCTATATTTGAAGAGTATGGAGCCGACGCGTTCAGGTTCTGGGCCGCGATAGCTTCAAGACTCGGCTATGACTACAAGTTTGATTTAAAGAAAGTTAAGACGGGACGTAACTTTGCGACCAAGCTCTGGAATCTAGCAAGGCTAGCCTCAGCATTCCCAGAACCCGAGAACGTGGAGCTAACCATCCTGGACAAGGCATTCTTAGCACTACTAGACGAATACCTTGAAAAAATCGATAAAGCCTATATGAAGCTCGACGTATATGATCCAGCCACTCTTATATATGAGTATGCCTGGGATATCTATGCTAGCCATTATATAGAACTCGTCAAGCACAGAGCATACAATAAGGACGGCT
>JALUDS010000012.1:0-6283 GCA_027043945.1 Acidilobaceae archaeon | reverse complement strand
CCGAAGTCCTTGTATATCACTATGGCAGTTTTAGAAACGTTCTCGAAGCAGCATCTAGCTGGAAACCCGGGACATATATTGATCCCATAGGCAACGCAGATCCACGCTTCCTAAGAGAAAAATATAAGGACTCGGTATTGATCGTGGTGGATCCTGTAGATCCTACTAGGAACGCCGCAGCCTCAGTCTCCATAGAAAGCCTCTCGAAATTCGTGATTGCTTCGAAGCTATATCTATCCCGGCCAAACACTTCATTTTTCCATGTATGTGGATCTAAACTCGCCCATCTTCTCGGCTCGAAGACAATTCCCGGAACCTATCTCTTAAGAACGACTTGTGTTGCAGATCTCACAGAAACCCCACCGGAAATCATATGGTCGAAGCTAGTAAAGATAGGCCGGATAGCTGCTGATGTACTGTTAAAGAATGACGTACAAGTATATAGTATATTTATCGGGACAGACGAGGCCAAAACACTGGAACTATCGTTCCTACTCGATAGATGTGAGCCAAAAGAACACGAGATAATGAGAGGTCCCACAGCATGGGTGAAGACGGAAAGTCTAATAAGGTTCTTTGAGAAACGCTCGAAGGAGAATAGCATTATAGTTTTTTCAAAAGACAGGATCCTGGGAATTAGACAAAGAAAAACCCCGGTTTCACCAGATCAGATAATTAATATTATCAGAAACGAGATCCGTGACGCGCGTTGCGAAGTTACATGTATGGGATGCGGCGATATTAGGGGAGAAGAATGCGATCCGACCCCTGTATGGATAAAGTATACATTGGAGACTCTCGGGCCCTGATAACAATATGCTATCCTAGAATCGAGCCCGACTGTGTAAGGAGAAGGCTTTCAGCACTAGAAGCGCATGGTGTACAGTATATTTGTCCAGGTGGACGGTCGATCCTCCCGGCACTACATGGAGGCGAGCCACTGCGTATCCTGGGCAAAGGACATCTATCAGTAGTTGTTAAAGCATTACTAGATAACGAAATAGTTGCGCTCAAGATCCGGAGAACGGACTCGAAGAAGCCTTCACTTATAGAAGAAGCGCATCTACAGGAAAAAGCATCAATCGCCGGAGTAGCACCGAGACCATACGTGTATGAGAAGGATTTTATAGTAATGGAATATGTTGAAGGCGAGCCACTCATACACTACTTTGAAAAAGGCATGTTCACAGCAAAACATCTACGTGAGCTATTAGAAGCATCGTGGATACTGGATTCGATTGGTATACTTCATCGCGAGCTAACCCGACCTCACTATCACGTGTACTTCAAGGACTTCTCTTTCAAGGCCTTGATACTCGACTATGATAGTGCTATTCTAGGAACATGTGGTTCATTGAACAAGGTTGCTTCATGGATTATTAGGAACCTTATAGGTTTTAGGACAAAAAACACTGAGGAACTTGTAAAGTTACTGTCTCGATACCGTAAGGAAAGATGTAGCAAGGAAATATACAATGAAATTAGCTCAATTATACTGACGAGCGTAGTTGGGTCCATAGGATGATTAAGGATAGGAATATAGGCTTATATGGATTCAGGGATCCATGGGCTTCGAGGAAAAACCCTTAGGTTATATTATATCTGTAGCAAGGGTGATGTCTTTCGTCAGATCCTTTTCGCCGACTAGGTTCTCTAATAGCGATGGCTGCTTGATTCTCATTATTCTGCCGTCTACTCTATCGTAGATGAAGTTCTCGTCAAAGGTTTTCATCTTCATAACTACGACTTTTCTAGGAGTTATTCTTATCGGGTGCCCGCACCTTTCGCAGTAGATCGTGGTATTTGACGAGGATACACGTATGTCAAACTTTGCAAATGCTCGTATTGGCGAGGGAGCACCGCTAAACTTATCTTTGTTATATTTGTCTCCTAGAACATAGCTTCCATAGATGTGTCCACAGTGTGGACACACGATGAATATTTGTCCTTTTTTTACTTGTTTGCTTGGCAAAACTATCACCACAACGCAGGAGCCGGTATTACCCTATTAGGGGTTTTCGGAATAAAGATTGTTTGTCATTTCTTTTCCAATGGAAACTGATGGTAATACTAGATGCTTATATGGAGTCTAGGATTAAAAGTTTCTATTCTCAATACAATAGTATTACGGAAAACAGGAAAATAATACAAGTAACATCTACCTATATATACGAAGTGGTATGACGGTGGGAAAAGAAACTTGCTCTAGACAAAAGACCTTTAATAACCCGATACAAAGAACAAGATCATGTGGAAGGGGCCGTCGTCTAGCCTGGCTAGGATGCCAGCCTGGGGAGCGATCCCCAGCCCCGAATAAAAGAAAAGGGGCACGCCCGGATCGCTGGTGGTCCCGGGTTCAAATCCCGGCGGCCCCACCAGTCTCCTCTCAAACTTTTTAAAGAGTCGCCGTACTCAATGGTTCAAGGTGCAAGAATATGAGTGAAGCTGCAAAGTTCGTGATAAAAGTCGGAGAAAAGGAAATAGAGCTAAACGAGGAGATACTAGCAATACTACACAAATATGTCAGAACCGATATGACGCTTGAGGACCTTACACGCCATCTTGGTCTAAGAAGTTGGGAAGAGGCCTATGAATTCATAAAGAAAGTCCCTGCATGGATCCTGTGGATACCTCCAACACTCTGGAAGACACTCAAAGAGATGAAAAGCGTACAGGAGGAATATGTTAAATAAGAGTCGAAAAACATTATTTCCATATCCACATGAATCCAATTAATGGCGATGAATGAGCGTTCCAGCCCCGAGCCCGTATCCCGGAGAAGAACTCTTTGTAGCTCGGGGCGATGAGGAATTCTCGCCCCTTATTGAGCCTTTAGATTTGAGGTCGTGAACCCTTTTATTAACCCTACTTGGGCTCATTTATTTACTTGAGTGAACCCCGGTCCCGTGCGAAGCCCGGACCCCGCGTAATCGGGGCTATATGTGCACGGGGCGGGTCACTCCCGGCCTAACTCATTACTTTTCAACAAAGACTATTTGAACTCATAATTATCCATGTGGCTTCTGGTGCGATGTAATGGAGAAGTTCATAGTATTATTAGGAACAGCGGGTGCTGGAAAATCAGTCCTGGCCTCGTTATTAAAAGAGCGTATAGAGTCATTTGGCGCATCCGCCATTATAGTTAACTTGGATCCAGCAGTAAAGAAGACTCCCTATGAGCCAAATGTTGATGCGAGAAATTACGTATCCTACGACGAGATTCTCTCGACCGGCCTAGGCCCTAATGCCTCGCTCATAGCTTCAGTAGATTCACTTGTCCTTCACGTAACCGAGATACGAGAAGAGATCTACTCATTTAAGGCAGATTACGTTATCATCGACACACCAGGCCAAATGGAAGTATTTGCTTATAGAATAGGTGGCCCAATGCTGATTAAGGCTATCATAGAGGATAATCCCGCAACAACAGTTTTTCTAATTGACGCATTGTTCTTCGAGGACCCGCTATCAATAGTTTCAGCATTATCGCTGGCTTCAAGCGTTGCTTTTAGATTCATGTATCCCCAGATAAATGTAGTAAGTAAATCCGACATACTCTTGCCCGAGATCGTAAGTGAAGTTCTGGAACGCTTAACTGAGGAAGGATTCCTTGAATCACTCATAGCAAAGAATACTGAGACTCCTGAGAGCACTAAGTATATGGCACAGGGTATTGTGAGGGTACTCTATGATGCGGGCTTTATCGGAGACCTACTACCAGTCTCAGCATACGATATAGAAAGTATCGACAAGCTCTATGGGAGGATTCAACAAGTCTTATCTGGTGGCGAAGACTATGCCGTGTATCGCTGAACCTAAGGGAATCTGCTTAAATAACCCCAGATAATACGATACAGTGCCGGGGCGCAGACCATTAGTTGGAATGAAGCGCGTAAAGCAGTTGCTCTGCAGAGAACCGAAAGAGGAGAACAACCCTGTACATAGGTGATAAATGGGTTGCAAGATGCAAGCATGGAGCAAACAGAGAAACAGCTACTACAGAAAGCGGATGAGCTTAGAGGAAAAATAATGGAAGTAAAGACACAGAGAAGACAACTTATAGACGAAGTAAAAAAGCTTAGGGATCAAAGACGCAAACTAATAGAACAGCGACGAACGATTGCAGCCAGACTAAGAGAAATACGGGCGAAAAGGCGAGAACTACTAGAGAAACTATCAACGTTAAGAGAAGAAAGGGACAAGGTCAGGGAAGAACTCTCACAGAAAACAGGACAATTGAGAGAACTACGGCAAATAGCAAGAAAGGAAGGCGACCTAGCAAAGATTAGCTTGAAAAAATTGCGGAGAAAACTAGAAGAGCTAGAATGGTATCAGATGACACGGGTTCTCCCACCAGACGAGGAACGTAGACTTATTGAAAGAATATCTCGTTTAGAGGAGCTAATCGAAAAGGTTAGAAAAGCTAGAGAACAAGTACTGTCACTCATGGAGCTGGAGGCAGAGGTAAAGGCTCTGAGACTAAGACTCAAAGAAATAATTGACAACATGAATGAGATAAGGAACCAGATAGGCGAGATAAAGAAAGAGATACAGG
The DNA here is from genome assembly GCA_027043945.1 of Acidilobaceae archaeon. Lineage (GTDB taxonomy): Archaea > Thermoproteota > Thermoprotei_A > Sulfolobales > Acidilobaceae > S143-63. Next base: position 1,728 of record JALUDS010000012.1, on the reverse strand, counting down.
AGCTATCGCCACAGTATGATGAGTTATCTAAGAAACTCGAGGAATTAACAGAGCAAATAAACGAGCATAGCGAACTAATAGACGAATTATCCAAACAGCTGGACACGCTCTACCAAGAATACAAGGACACCATGGTGAAGCTGAAGGAGATAAAGCTGGCCAAGCAGAAGGGTATACGGCTCGAAGAACTCGAGAAGAGGAGAGAGGAAATAAAGAAGAAGATGGAGAGAGGAGAACCTCTGTCGTTCGAAGAGCTAAGAATACTATACGGAGAATTCTAAGCAGTACTACTAGTATCAGGACACGTAGTCTAACAACGTTTTCCCTGTCTTAGAGGCCTCCTTGTCTTTCCACTATACGTCGATCAAAACGCCTAGGCTCGATCTTTATATTGTTTATAGACAAGAGACTAAATATCAATGAATAATAACGTTATAGTGCGGAAATCATATCTGGAGCTAGAGACTGTTTCTGCTGGATAAAGTGGTAATAACAAGATGCCGAGAAAACAAAGTAGAAAAGAGAAGACCAGCAACGAATACTATAAGCCAGTAATAGTAGTTGTAGATATCGACGACGATCTAGGAGAGGTACTAGGCAGAAGCCTTGTAAAAGGCTATGAAGAGGTAAAATCCGCTGTGCTGGAATACGGTATGAAGAGACCCACTGATCCAGACGTGAATGCGTTATTGGCAGGACTGAACCTATATGATAAGCTGAGGAGCGAGGGACGGGATCCCGAGATAATCGCTGTAGGAGGACACAGGATCGACTTCCTTGAGGCCCAGAAAAACATAAAGAGACTAGTAGAAGGGGCGATCAAGGATATTGAGGGAAAACCAGAATTCTATATCGTCAGCGATGGAGAAGACGAATTCGTTATAAGCCAGCTACTCCAGGAGTATGGAAGAATAGGAGGCTTCGAGAGAGTAGTTGTAGAACAGGATCTAGGTATAGAAGGAAGATACCTACTAATACTCAAGTATATTAAGAAAGCAATGTTCGATCCCCGCTTCTCGAGATATCTTTTGGGAATACCCGGATTAGCAGTAACAGTTTTCGCCCTACTCAGTATAGCAGGGCTAGCATCCCTAGCACTAAAAGTATCGGCCCTTGTCATAGGATTAGCCATGGCTATCAGAGGATTCAACCTAGAGGAATCCTTAGAAGCGGCAATCAGCTCATTCCTGCTATCGATAAAAGAACGATCATACCTCCAAATAACAGGACTCATAATCCTCTTTCTAGCATTGTTCGTCGCCAGCTATACAGGATACGTAGCGATAAAAGAAACAGAGTCTCTAACGATAAAAGTAGCAAGGATATTCCAGACGAGCATACCACTATTGGGTGCCGGTATAGCATCCTACATATTCATATCAAAAATATTCTATAAACTAACATATGAAGAACAAGGCATCCTAAAAGACGTCTCAGCACTCATAGTCGTAATAGCAATGAGCGCTGCATTCTACAATCTTGGAATCTATATCGATAAGGTAAACCCAGCTGTTTTCACGGTCTCTCTATTCGTAGAGAGCGGATTCATACAATTCATAATTGCTGGAACAGGCATAGCAGCTATAATAGAGATGATTAGAAGAATATACTCTACGAAAGAGGAAGAGTCTAGCGACCAAAGTTCCTCGGTTGCTGAGCAAACCAGTCAAGAGCCCGGTCAACATCCTCAATAGTTATTTCTGGCCATAGTTTATCCATGAAGTAGAG
>JALUDS010000011.1:0-6297 GCA_027043945.1 Acidilobaceae archaeon | reverse complement strand
GGCTCGTCCTCCAGCCTCATCGTATAGAATGGTCTTGCTCCCCAAGGATACTCGGTTACGAATACAAAGTCGCTATCCATTTTTTCATCGACGTATCTGCCGAGAAGGCGTTCTGCCTCGCTGTCTAAGTCCTCGCCATATGGTAGCTTCTTTCCATATTCTTCTTCAAGGATCCTATATGCGTCTCTTATTGATATCCTTGGTATTTCTCTCGGCACTCTTATCTCTTCGATACCGAACTCCTCCAGGATACGCTTTATTTCATCGTTGGTTCTTGCCTCCTCTGCGATCTTTCTGAAGAAGCCCTCGACTTTCTTCATAACGTCTTCTGGTCCCTCGATGAAGCCCATCTCTATATCTAGGCTATGGTACTCTGTGAGATGTCTGCTAGTGTGATGTGGCTCGGCCCTGAACACAGGTCCTATCTCGAATACTCTTTCAAAACCTCCTATGACGGCCATCTGCTTGTAGAACTGTGGGCTCTGTGCGAGGAATGCTTCTCTGCCAAAGTAGATGACCGGGAAAACCTCTGCACCGCTCTCTGTTCCGGCGGCGACGATCTTGGAGGTGAATATTTCTACGAATCCCTCATTCCTAAAATACTCTCTGAAGATCCTTGCGATGTGTGCCTCTAGCTGGAAGATCATGTTCACCTTAGGATTCCTGGAATCCAACCACCTATAGTTTAGTCTTGTAGCTAGCCCAGCCTCCAGGCTAGTATCTGGCTCCAGTGGTAAGGGCTCAACTGGCTCGCTCAGTAATTTGACAGCCTCGCCCTGTATCTCGAATCCCTGCTTTGCCTTTCCCCTGACTAAGGTTCCCTCAACACATACCACCGATTCGAGCCTAAGTTTTCCTATACGTCTAAACTCTTCTTCCTCACAGCACCCGCGCTTGAAAACTGCCTGGATTATCCCGGTACGATCTCTTAATACAAGGAACTTTATCTTACCAACGTCTCTCACATTGTGTAGCCAGCCACATACCCTGACACGGGAGCCCTCCAACTCCTCTCCAGACACATAGAATTCTATTATGAATCGGTCCTTCAACATCACTGTACACCCTATGCAAGGCCTCTATTCCAGAGTGCCTTGTAGCTAATCTTTACTTCTATGCAATAAGGGAACCTGGCAACCCCCCTAAAATACATTAATGCAGACACCGGGGTTCCAGGCATAAGACGAGAGTTTCCCGCAGAGACCGGGAATTTTCCCGCAGATGCTTAGGTAAGGGTACCTTATCTAGTATAAGAACCATTATACAAGGGTGGAGGGCAAACACAAGCCCTCAAATGGAAAAGGTGAGCTGAAATGAACGTGACGGCGATTAAGATCGTGGCGGGCCTCCTGGTCCTGGCCCTAGTCGCGCCAGCCATGCTGGGCACAGTAAGCTATCTCGCCAGCGCGGCCACTGAGGAAGACGTATCACTGGATCAGTCATCCCAGGCGGCCCTACAGTTTATACTAAAGATAGAAGCTTATATAAATAAGACGCTCAGCCTAGCAGCCGAATTCAACGTAACAATACCAGAAGAATACCAGGCAAACATAGAGAACAGTACTATGCTACTAGAACAAGCCAAGGAGATAGTGGCAACCGAGCCAGAGACGGCTATCAGACTAGCCATAGAGGCTGCACAGGAGTTCGCTCCTGTAGCAATGTACATCCATGAGAATCTACCAGTCGACTATAAGGCAATGATGGAGAAAAGGCAAGTAGAGCTAGCAATAGAGCATAGAGAGAAGCTCATAAAGAAGCTAAAAATAATGCTTGAAAGAATGAACGAGACCGGGGTTCTAACAGGAGAGGAATGGCAAAAGATCAGAGCAATGCAACAAATGCTGACTCAGGCACAGATAGTTCTACAGGAAGGAAACATTACAATCGCAATGCACAAGGTCATGATCGTAGACAATATGATAAAAACAGAAGTACACATCTATATGCACGAGCACATGGTTAAACTTGAAGTAAAATATGGAATGAACGCAGCAGTAAGGGGCTTAATAGGTCAGCTAAATGGCATAGCCTCAACGATTAATGCAACCATAGTAGCAGTAAATGATACAGGAACCGTCGACGAGAACATATCCCTACTAATAGAATCCACAATCAATAGAAGCGAGCGACTAGAATACAAGATCGAGAGAATACTCAGCGTCATAGACCAGAACGCCACAAACCAGACAGTACTAGAAGCACTCTACATGATACAGGTAGCACTAAACCAGTCAACAAGCTACCTATACCAAGCATACAATACTAGCCTAGAAGGAGACGTGAACGCCACTCTGGACAACCTAACACAAGCATACCTAGTGCTGAACGCTACTCTCGCACAGCTGGATGAAATGAACCTAGTGCCACCAGAACTAAGGATAATGGTAATGCACGAACACATGATAATGATAGAATTCAGGCATACACGAATGAGACACACCAATGAGACCTGGACAAACCTATACAACGAACTACAACACAAAATGGAAAGACTACAGAACGCATATGAGAAGTATCAAAACGGGCACATGAACAGAATGATGTACAAGGGACTACTAATGGCTGAGAAAGGAGAACTAATAATGCTCAAGCAAAGAATCGAGGGTCAGGCACCAGACTATGTAATCCAGAAGATAAACGAGATACTCGACTGGATAAATACCCATCAACCCTAATTTTTCCCCTTAAAACAATTAGTTCATCGATCGTTTTTCGAGGATGACACCCGGAGCACTCGCTCCTATGGGTTTCCAGGGAATAATCTTATAACTATATATCGATAAGAGAGTGATACGAATGAATAAAGTACACGTGGCACACCACATAACCAGGGAGACGACAGCAAGAGCAATTGATCCAGATACCCCAGCGAAGTAGCGGTGATATATCATGAATAATGAATCCATGGCTATAGCAAAACACACGAGAATACTAGTAGCCGTATTCATCCTCTCAATCCTAGTACTCGGATTAAACAGCCCCATTGCATCAAGTCAACAAACTGATTATTGTGGGGAAATAGTCCTAAGACTAAATGTAGATGGAAGCATCGAAGTAACTCAACAGATAGATATCACAGGCCAGGATCTCCCTGCTACAATAAACATCACGCTACTAGCAACACCTATATTCGTCGAGGTTACGGGCCTCGACACAGGCGAATTACTCCCATACGAGCTGGTAAGTAATACTACTCTCTCAATAACAGTGTTCAACGATACACGAATACAAGTATACTATGTAACCACGTCGCTGACAACAAAACAAAACCTCTACTGGACACTTGAATACTCATCACAATGCGATACTATCCTAACGATGGCAACCGAGATCGTTCCTTTAAGAATCTCACCCAATAACCCGACCCCGGTACTTGTAAACGGGACAGCAGGATTGAAGTTCCCTCCTGGAAACGTGTCAATCGACTACTATGTTGTGCCAGGCCTGATCACGACTCCCCCAGAGACAACAACGACATCCACACCTACTAGCCCAACACAAGGAATAAACCCAGCATATCTTGCAATAGTACTACTCATGGCTCTAGTATTAGCCGGGGGATACTGGTTTACTAAGAGGCGAAAGAGTGGAGGTTCCATCACTAAGCAAGGAACAGGCCCAGGCGACTCTGGATCTCCAAGTATATCAGTAATGAGTGAAGCACTAGATGAGAGAGATCGTCTTATAATAGACGCGCTAAAGACCGGGCCGAAAACCGCATCTGAACTAATGGATCTAACAGGTATACCCAAGACTCCTCTCTATAGGAGGCTCCGTAAACTAATAGATAGAGGAATAATAGAGTATAAAGATGAAGGTGGTTCAAGGAAATACATGCTTAAGACAACAAAGGGTTAGGGCTCCAGGTTTTCTAATCGACCGGAACCCATAATTTTCTGTTACAGTATTCTCCAGACTAGGTGATCAGCTCTTTGACACACAAAGACATGATTGATCCATGGGGAGCGATAGAGATTAAGGATTATAACAGGCTACTAGCAACATTCGGGATTAAGCCGTTCTCCCAGCTAAGACCATTATTAGTCGAGCAGGGAATACCACTCCACCTATACATGAGGAGGGGGATAATCTTTGGTCATAGAGATCTGGACATAGTAATGAACGAGTTCAGGAAGGGTAAGAGAATAGCAGTTTTAACAGGCTTCATGCCATCGGGCAGATTCCATTTCGGCCACAAGCTAACCGCGGATCAACTAATATATTATCAGAGCCTGGGATTCAAAGTATTCGTAGCTCTAGCGGACGCAGAGGCTTTTGCAGTAAGAAGAATACGAAGGGAAAAAGCGATAAAAGTAGGCATAGAGGAGTACGTGGCGAATTTGATTGCTCTCGGACTTGATCCCGAGAAAACAGAATTCTACTTCCAGACGAATAGAGGCACCCCATATTATAGACTCATACAACTATTCTCTGGAAAAGTTACTGCAGCAGAGATGACCGCGATATATGGAGACCTAACTCCTGCAAAGATAGTATCGTCTCTCACCCAGGCCGCCGACATACTCCACGTAGAGCTAGAAGAATATGGCGGATACGATTATGTGATAGTACCAGTAGGCGCGGATCAAGATCCTCATCTCAGGCTTACAAGAGACCTAACTGATAGGCTCAAAGGAATAATAGACCTCACGAGGCCTGCATCAACATACCACAAGCTAATCAGAGGCCTCGACGGAGCAAAGATGAGCAGTAGTAGGCCAGACTCCACTATATTCCTAACAGATCCGCCGGAGACTGCGCGGAGGAAACTAATGGCTGCATTAACTGGAGGCAGAGCAACAGCCGAGGAACAGAGAAAACTTGGAGGAATACCTGAAAAATGCACTGTTTATGATCTCTACATGTATCACCTTATACTAGACGACAAGAAGCTCAGAGAGATATACGAGAATTGCAGAAGTGGGAAACTCCTCTGTGGGAAATGTAAAAGACATGCATGGAGCTTACTCGAGGAGTTCCTGAGGGAACACCAGGAAAAACTCGAAGTAGCAAAGGAAATAGCATACAAGATTGTTGAAATTCCAGGTTTTTAGGATCTTATCTATTTTATGGGGGTCTCAGCAGTCAACGCCCTCTTCAAAGTAATACTCAGTATTACCTTCTATCTGACTAGCGAGATTTGATCATCATTACCCCCGGGATATAGAAATGGTATTGTTTAGGTAGATATCTTGATCTCTTCTCCTAGATAGAAAGATTTTTATAATCTGAAGATATTATTCGTGTAGACAAAAGAAATCGTCTGGATCTGGTCGGGCATTCTCTCTTTATATCGAGCGTCTAGCTAATCCCACCGTTGTAGTATTGTATGTTTGGTAAAATTGTATAGTAGAATATATGTAGATTTATTTATTCGATAAACTCAGCGACTAAACATTTAAATTCTGGGCGTGACGTTCTACAATTGATCAGAAAATAAGTGTATGTATGGTGGTGACCGCATGGACGCAAAGGTCGCATTGGCAATAGTTGTCGCGATAATAATAATTGCAGGAGTAGCGTTTTACATGGCTGGACAGGGAGGGGAGGAGCAGCCGACAGGCGAGGAAGTACAGACTATACAGATCGGAGTACTTCTCCCACTAACTGGTGACCTTGCAAGCTTCGGTAAGACAAACCAAGAAGCAGTAAAGATGGCCGAGGCAGACGTGAACAAGTACCTAGAGGAGCAAGGAGCAAACTTCAGGATTCAGCTCGTCATTGTTGACACAGAGACTAAGCCAAGCGTAGCCCTACAAAAGTTCGACACACTCTACCAGCAGGGCATCAGGTTCTTCATAGGACCCATGAGCAGCGGAGAACTCAGCGAGATAGTGAGCGAGATCCAGCAGGGTAAGGAAGCAGTAGTAATAAGCCAGAGCAGTACTGCCCCATCACTAGCACTACAAGACACAGTATACAGGTTCCCACCGCCTGATGAGCTTCAGGGCAAGGTTCTAGCAGAACTATACCAGAATGACGGAGTAACACACGTAATCATCGTCTACAGAAACGACGACTGGGGAAGCGGTCTAGCAGGATTCGTAGAAAACTACTTCACCGATCTAGGAGGAACCGTAGCAGCAAAGATACCATACGACCCACAGAGCCCCAACTTCGACAACCTAGTACAAGAGATTGCTAATCAGGTAGACCAACTAACAGCCCAGGGCGTGGCACCCGAGAACATCGGCGTCGAGCTAATCGCATTCGAGGAGGCTAGCCAGATACTCGGTACAGCAAGCCAGTACAGCCAGCTCGCACAGGTCAAGTGGTATGGTAGTGACGGTACGG
>JALUDS010000010.1:0-1643 GCA_027043945.1 Acidilobaceae archaeon | reverse complement strand
GGCTCCGCGTTGGGATCTCTATGTATCGCGAGTACAATGTTATCTAGTCGTATTTCGCTCCATGAGTCGTCCAAGAACTCTATTCTCAAGCCTAGTTTGTCGCGGAAAACTCGGCGAGTAATCTTACGCTAGGTGTATAGATTATGATGTGGCTTATCCTACTAAACAATAGAACATTACACCCCATATAGATATTCAAGGGCATCAAAGTCGAGACTCCATCAATATATAGACCTATATAGACGCCTAAGGGCATAGTATCCTATACTGATACACGGCATAAATATATCATTCACGAGATAGGAGCATAGGAGGTGACATAGAGGATTGGATTCGATAAAAGTACCCTGTAACTCTATTGTCAGAATATGGACGGGAGAAACACCACTGGAAAAAGCCGATGAATATGAGAAATTCTTAGCCGAGAGAGCCATCCCAGACTATAGGTCGGTATCTGGCAATCTCGGGGTAGTTATTATGCGGAGAGATCTAGACAATAGAAGTAGATTCACGATACTCACATTCTGGGAGAGTCTAGAGGCAATCAAGAGCTTTGCAGGCGAAGACTACGAGAAAGCTAAATACTATCCCGAAGACAAGGAGTATCTTCTCGATTTCCCCGAACACGTAGAACACTACAAGATAACCGCCTGCAGTCAATCATGAACTCGAGACCGATTATCTAGGCTATTCACATTATTGCGTATATGAATAACCAAGTATATTGGGAACAGCTGGGAAGAGAGGATGGCCAAGCATGTACTGGGAACACGCAGCAAGGGCTATAACACTAGCCGAGCAAGTTCTCCCAAGCCTCAAGGCATTCCAGATAGCAAGACGTCCCAAGGAGCATGGCCCTATAGATGTTATAGTAGTATATAGTGGCCTCGCAGTAGATGTAGTCCACTATGATCCCTATACCAAGACTCCCTCGCCGAAGGGAAGACCAGTCGAATACCTTGGGGAAATAGATCCGAGAGAAGCTCTCTCCCACATAAACATGGCTCTAAGAGAAGCATATATCTTAAGAGGAGCAGAGTACCGGAAGCCTGAAGACGCATGGATAGTCCCTGTGGCTTGGAATAACATGATTATCCTCCACTTGAAAATCTCTGGCGATGGAGGAAGACTCATTGCGGATCCAGGTCTCCAACGTAGGTTACGTGAAGCGGCTCGGCCATAAAGTAAAAACTATATTGTTATGGGATATCCTTTTAACAATAATAGTTATATTGCTCTTAATAGAAGCGATAATTTATCCTCAAAGAGCATCTCGCTGGATAACCAGCATAGACTGGACTAGTATAACTGTGATAGCAGGACTAGTAATAGGATCTAGTCTATTGGAGTCCTCCGGAGCTCTTCACTCTATGATGATTAGCCTGCAGAGTAGAATAGGATCTAAATACATATACCCAGTAATAATCATGTCATCGGGCCTACTCGCCAGTATAGTATTAAATGATGCTACAGTATTCGTCTCTATTCCGGCAGCCTTATCAGTATCGTCAAGAGATAAACATGATCAGGCCATGGTTCTTGTCCTGGTTCTAGCTGCGATTAATATAGGATCGGCTTTAACGCCCTTTGGTAATCCACAGGATGTCATAATTACTCATTACTATAACCTACATTTGTTAGGC
>JALUDS010000009.1:0-1665 GCA_027043945.1 Acidilobaceae archaeon | reverse complement strand
ATCCTGTCATTGAGAAGGTCTTTGAAAACCCGTTTACGTAGGCGACATAGTCTTTCCAGTCTGGAAATGTTAGTATGCTCGTGAACTTTTCTTCCTGATATACGAAGTTGTCATATATTTCGTCAAACAGTAGAAGTATATTCTTCTTCTTTGCTATATCGTAGAGTGCCTCTAATTGGTTCTTATCGAATATTGATCCCGTCGGGTTATGGGGATTGTTTATAGCGATTATTCTAGTTTTATCGGTTATAGCTTCCTCTATTTTTTCTATATCAAGTGAGAAGCCCTTGTCTGGTTCGAAATTCATAGGCACGTATACAGGTTTTGCACCGAAGAATTTCGCAATCTGCGAATATGCATAATAGCTAGGATCCGGAACTATTACCTCTTCTCCTGGCCTAACATATGCTGCTATTGCCAGAAATATGGCCGCTTTCGCTCCTGGGGTAACTACTACCTCGTCTTTGTCTACGCCAGCATTGTATCTCGAGTTCAGGTAATCCGCTATGGCTTGTCTGAGCTCTGGTATACCTGCAGTCTCCGTGTATCCAGTGAATCCTTCGTCGAGTGCTTTCTTAGCTTCCTCTACTATGTGCTTCGGGGTAGGAAAGTCCGGCTGTCCTATACCAAAACTTATTATGCGTTTACCCTGGGCCGCGAGTTCTCTAGCAATAGCTAGGAAGACGAATGCGGTCTCTCCGGAGATATCGTACATTGTAGGTTGGAGATCGAGTGTCGGTCTGTTCATTTGTATATCAACCCTCCATCCTGCAATTCTAGAAGAATTATTCTACGGTCTATATATAGATATACAAAAGATCTCATGAGGCTAATTATTGAACAGCGATACAATAAAACCCATTTAGACCCATATATTATAGGGCGAGGGATTTGGCAAAGAAGTCACAGAAAGTTAAAGTTCAAATCAGATGGTATAAGACGGTTACAGTCGAATATAGAGGAGTAAAAATAGACTTACTGGAGCTTGTCTCTACTTATGAGAGCGAAGAGGCAGGCAACCCATTAGACATACTGCTGAATATTGTTGAAAGACTTGCAAGGAAGGCTGATGGAGACTATTTCGAGGTAATAGTACATGACGGCTCCAGAGAAATAATGGGAGAATCCCCACGCTACACTGGAAAAAGAAGCCTATTCCTCTACCCAGTGAAGATAAAACGTATGGCTGTTGTCAAGTACAAGGATCTTAAACCAGCAGATAATAATTCAAACGGCGAAGCAGACGTATTCTCTATTAAAGAAGAAGACATCAAATGGAGGAGATTCCGTAAAGAATACTATGTGTACGAAGGAAAGATAGAGGCTGGAGACGACGTTTATCTAATAATAATCGATACTGAAGCGGGTAGACGCATTATAAGGGCGCCTACAAAGCAGATTATTTTAACTGCTTTAAGATCCTCTCAGCCTCCTCCTCGACAAGAGACTGAATCTCAGAAGAATGGACACGGATAAGGTGAAGATAGTATCCTTTTCTTGTGAAGGGCCCTTTTCCACACAACTCACAATATATAGCGTCTAGTCTTTCTGGACGAAGATAAACACCCACATTCCTAACTGCCTCGATTGTATGCTTTGCGAGGATTGGAGTCGTATAGTCCTTAGGCTCAATCATTTCTGATGCTATTCTTGCAACAGCCTCTA
>JALUDS010000008.1:0-1686 GCA_027043945.1 Acidilobaceae archaeon | reverse complement strand
ACTTCAACTAGTATAAAGTAGATCATTAGAACTACTACTCCGAACGGTACGCCTATCCGTGCCCACTCCTTACTAGTTATCTTTAGTCTTCCCGCAGCTACGATATTCGGTATGTTGCCAGGGATCAGCATACCACCCGATATGAGTAGAGATAGAAGAGCACTCCTAATCTGCTCCTCTGTGAGCACAGGACTAATCTCAGCAGCAGTTAAGGTAGCGTTATCAACAACGGCTGAAATAGTGTTCAGCCAGTAGAGTTGCCAAGCTTCTAGTTTACTAAAGTACCATGCCACTAGTGGTGTAAAGCTATGTCCTAATAGTTCAAGTGCCGCAATGAATATGAATACTCTAATAGTTCTATCTATTATGTTTCTCATGGTTTCATTGTACTCTGCTTCGACCCCTTCGACATGTACTCCCTCTCTTTTCAGCCGGATTGTTGTATATGCCGCTATTCCTATAATACCGGGTATAATGTACACGCCTAAGAGACGAAATAGGTAGTCAAATGAAGCTCCAAGCTTGCTTATCGCTATAGTAGATAATGGTTCTCCAATGGGTGTAAGTGCTGCTCCTAGACCAACAGCAAAGGCGGTTAGTACGACGAACTCGATTTTTCTTTCTTTCGACATTTTGAGGGCGGCTGCTATCTCGGATAAGATTACCGCGGTAACTATAACGCTGATTATGCTAGATATAAGGCCTAGTATAACGATGAATACGAATGTGAACACGTAGAAGCCTAGTTTCTGTATCAAGTTATTTATGAATCTATATATGGGTTTGTGGTAGTAGAGGAATATAAGCCCGAATATGAATACGACTTGCGTTATGCCTATTGGGAGTCCAGAGACGGATACGGGGGTTGTTAATGCTTTTTTGGCTAGAGCAACCAGTTCCTCGTGGTTAATTATATCGTAGTGATAGTTTAGTGCCACTCCTAGCAGTCCCATTAATAGGAAGAATGGTTCTAGGTTTTCCTCGATTTTCTTAGATATGAATGGAAGGAATAGCACAAGGAATAGTATGGCGAAGAGTCCTAGTGTTAGTCCGAGTATTGGTTCTCCCACGGTTGATTCCATGGTAACCCACCGTATAATCATGCAATTCTAGGAACATGGTTTGTATATAACAATGTAGTCATTACGTTTTCTAATAAACAAGAAATATTGATTACTTATCTCCATGCTAGGAAAGAGTGATATGATAAGAAAATAATAGTGTTTGAAATAGTTTACTTTCCTTTCTTCTCTTCTAGTTTCTTTATGAGCACTGGTAGGAACTGGTACAGGTCGGCTACTACTCCATAGTCGGCTAGCTTGAATATTGGGGCGCTCTTGTCTTTGTTAATTGCTACTATTATTTTTGAGTTGTTTACTCCTGCCATGTGTTGTGGAGCACCACTAATACCTACGGCAATGTATAGTTTTGGTGCCACTCTCTTGCCGCTTATTCCTATCCAAGCGTCTTCTGGTAGCCACTTGTAGTCTGCTGCTATAGGTCTGCTAGCTCCTACTTGTCCGCCGAGTAGTTCTGCTAGCTTGAATGCGAGTTCTAGGTCTTCCTTCTTCTTGAATCCTCTTCCTACACCGACTATTATCTCGGCGTCTTCTAGGTTGATTCCGCTTAGCTGTTTCGGTTTTATCTCTAGTAGTTTTACGCTATCTTCTTCTACGCTTATCTCCT
>JALUDS010000007.1:2426-21184 GCA_027043945.1 Acidilobaceae archaeon | reverse complement strand
TGGTCTACGTGTCCTATTACCACTAGGTTCATGTGGGGTTTGTCTGCCATTACTCCTTCACCTCTACTTTAGACTGCGCGTGTATGCGCACCAGTCAAACCTATGCGTATAGAAGGGCTTTATAAAAACACCGCTTGAGGGTATTACTGGGACAAATAGAGGATTATTAACAGCATACTGGACAAGCCCTGTATCAGGGCTTGGTTCACATAGAGGAAACGGGTATCGGCTCGTATAGTAAAAATTATGAGAGTAGCTTCCAGGAGGCTACCTGGAGCTGAGAGCTATTCTCTCTATCTCCTCTTTCTGTCTTATTGCATAGCTCTGTGCGTCTCCCCGCGAGGCGAGGATTATCTCCTGGGCAAGGCATTCTTCGATTGGCTTTGGATTATTAAATGCACACTGCCGTGCTCCCTCTGCAATGTGTCTGAGGGCTAGATCTACTCTTCTCTGAGGGGAGATGTCTACTGATACTCTATAGGTAATTCCACCGAACATTATACGGGTTGTCTCCTCTCTTGGCGCCGCTTTTTCTATCGCTCTGACGAGGACTTGTAGTGGGTTTTCTCCTGTTTCGAAGTATATGATGTCGAATGCTGTTTTTACAATATTGTATGCTAGGTGTTTTTTGCCTCCATTTCTGCCTGGCCTCATTAGCTGGTTCATTAGTCTCTCTACTATTGGGATCTGTGATTTTGCGAATCTCCTGTGCTCGTGTCTGCCTCCTGTATGTGGAAGCCATATTGGTCGCAGGCTTATGTATCGCTTGAGGCCGGGGTCTCGGACCTCGACCCCTACCCAGCTCCATTTTCCGAATAGTCTTATGGCGTCTGCTCTTACCTCAAGGTCTTCTGGCAATGTTATTTCTTCGGCCATTACTTGCAACCTCCCTAGCTCCATCCGTGCTATGGAAGGAACTGGTTATAATATTCTTTATCCTGGAGGGTTCCATCTACTACTAATAGCCAGGTGCTAAATCTTATAGATTCTCGTTGAAACGCGATATATTGGACTATTCGACGCTATTGAGCCAGAATTAATAGCTGCGGGGAGTGCAGGATAATGGAGAATACTGCAGATAATAGATTGATACGCGTGGTTGCAGTATATCCATTTACACGAATACTAAAAGACGAGTCTCTGGGATTCGGAGCTTATATCGTAGGTCTTAGACTCATACTTGAAGATGATCGCTCGTTTATCCTAGTAAATGTTCCATACGAGGTAGCCGAGGCCATACGGATGATAAATGAGGGCGATGCGCCTCCTAGGAGGCAGAGCCTGTTCGATCTGTTAGCTAATCATGAAGGGTTCAGAGAACTCTTCTCTGAGACCCTCAAACGTGTAGTAATAGACGAACTCGATTCATCCACAGGACTCTACACTGCAACTGTCGAGTTTGAAAGTGATGGACTTACACTTAGACTAAAAATGATCCCGAGCCATGCGATCTATCTCTCACTAGTCTCTGAGGCCCCGATCTACGTAGCCGAGAGCTTAGTAGATAGCGAGGAAATAGAAGAGGAGTTTGAAGACGAATACTAAAGAAATTCTAAGGGAGCCTTGTTTTTTCAAAAATAGAAGCCTTAGAGAATAAAACTTAGAATAAAACTTATCGTGTAGGTATGTGGGCTTAAAAAGAGACCTGTTTACCTTCTTGGCTTCTGTTTCCTGCCTTCCCAGAGGGCTTTAAGTGATACTCCATTTACCATTACTACTCTATATCTTACGCCTGGAATGTCTCCCATCGATCTACCTCTTGGTCCACCTATTCCCTCAATTATAACCTCGTCGTGTTCGTCTATGTAGAGTATACCTCCGTCTCGTGGCACGAAAGCCGTTACTACTTTCTTGTTTTTGACAAGTTGTACACGTACGCACTTTCGAAGAGCAGAGTTGGGCTGTCTTGCTTCTACTCCTACTTTCTCGAGTACTATTCCTCTCGCCATTGGTGCTCCTTCTAGTGGGTCATATTTCTTCTTTAGTCCGAGTCTTCTCCTCTTAAACTCTCTTTGGCTCCAGCGGAACTTCATTCTCTTTCTTCTGAGCTTTCTAGCCGCGAATAGTCCTGAGGGCGCCTTTTTTCCCGTCAACCTTATCCCTCCACTCCACCAGATTTTGTGCCTTCACGGTTTATAACAGTAAGTGTGGGAAAGAGCTACACTATTATGACTCTTTCTATCCCGTAGAGTGCTTTTAGTATGCGCCGGGCGCGGGCAATGTTTCTGCCTTCACGTCCTATTGCTTTTCCTTTGTCTTTTTCCTCGACTTTTACTAGTACCCGTTTCTCATTACCCCGTTCTTGTAGTTCTACGCTGAGGATGTTGACGCCTGGGAATAGATTCTTTACAACCTCTTCTAGTGATAGCTCCGGCGAATATGCTATTATTTCTATTTTCTTTTTGAAAAGCTGTGATAATAGCTTGACGTTTGATCCTTTCTTGCCGATAGCCTTTCCTAGATCTGATGGATTAACTAGAAAATAGAGTTTGTTTTCTTCATCTTCCTTTATGCATCGATATGCGACGGCTCCTGTGAAGTCCTGAAACATTGATATGTATCGTAGTTCCTCCATAGTTATTACATCGTCGTCCACGCTTAGTCACCGATTCCTAACTGGTACTGCACCTTAGCAGCGGTATTCCGTTGTTTACTCTACTAGTTCTAGTATGCGGGATGAACCTTCGTCGATTACAGCCATTGCAGAGACTCTGAACGGTTTACCTATTGCGAGGCCCAAGTCGACGCTTGAGCCCTTGTATGTTATTATTGGTGTGTTGCTTAGCTTTGCGTAGTACTCGATTCTTTGCCTGTACTCTGGCGGTATGTTTTCTGCTATTATGACTAGTTTTGTTTTTCCGTGGAGCAGTGATTTTAGAGTTTGCTTTACTCCGAGATATACTTTACCGGATTTGAGCAGGTTCCTGAGCTCTCTTTCAAGCGATACAGACACTTCTTATCCACCTCCGTCTTAACGCCTACTGTATTTCTTTATTTTTCCTCTTCCTGGTTCTCTCCACTATCCCCAACCGATGTAATGCCTGGGCTTGTTAATAATACTATCCCAGTGCCGACTCTAGGTACTAAGCCGGCTATTATCGTTTCTGTTACACCTAGGAATCTTTCTTCTTCTCCTTTCACTGCGGCATCGAAGAGCTGTTTTGCCGTTATCTCGAATGCTGCTCTTGCCAGCACGCTTGGTTTTTGTCCGGCTATTCCTAGTCTTCCTATTTGCTTTATCTTTCCTGTAACCGTCATTAAGTCAGCTATTAACATGACGTGTCTTATATCTACGTCGAGACCTGAGCTTTGTAGAACTTCTTTTATTTCCTCTATAATGGCGTTTCTTGCTGCTTCGATTCCTAGGACGCTTGCTATTTCATGTATATTGTTTGTACGTACTTTTCTATGATCTACTCCTTTGATTCTAAGGACTTCTGCTAGGTTGCTTCCCTCGGTCATAATCATGTATTCTGTTACCTTTTTACCATCTACTTCTTTTTCTTCGGCTTGGATTATTGCTCTTTTGATGCCCTTGATGCCCTTCAAGTAGAGTTTCTTTATCTTGTTTTCGATGTCCTTGTATGCACTTACGTGATACATGTATTCTGGTGGTAGGACTCTCTCGGAGAGTGTTATGTAGATTGTGTTTGGATCTTCTTCGTCTACTTGTATTTCTCCTAGTTTTGCTCTCTTGAGAGCCTCTATTACTTTCTCTACGGTTACGCCTTTGTCCTCCATCTGTTCGGGATCTAGTTTTAGTGTGACTACGTTGTCTCCTAGGAAGTACTCGAAGTCGTCGAGAACCTTACCTATAGTGGTGTATTCCAGTTTCCTAGCTATTTCTTGAGCTTTCTCCTTATCGTACTTGTGTTTTTCATCGAGATAGACCTTCATTATTGGCGTTGATGGCTCTCTGCGCGCGTCTACTATCTCTATTAGTCTTGGTAGACCTAGTGTGACGTCGAACTCCATTAGACCAGCGTAGTGGAATGTTCTAAGAGTCATCTGTGTACCAGGTTCTCCTATGCTTTGTGCTCCGACTACTCCGACAGGTTCTCCTGGCTGGCTTAGAGATAAGACGTATTGTCGTAGGGCTTCTCTCAGTATTTTCTCTTTTGACTCCTCTGTTAGTTTCTCCGAGTTTATTACTTTCTCCTCTAGTTCCTGGTAAATTGATGTTGGAAGGATTTTCTTCGCCGTTTCGACTAGTTTCTTAAAGTCTCCCTCGAACATTTCTATCACCCCTCTTTTTACTTAGACGCCTCCTTTAACACGCCGAACCTCTCTATGAGCCTATCGACGTCTACTGCTTTACCATGGTAGGTCATCATCGGGTCTGCTCCGTCTTCTCCGAATTTGAATTGTACGATCTGGCCGTAGAGGTCTCTTACCGTACCGTCGTATGCTGTGTAGAGGTCTTGCTCAGCGTTCATGAGTCTTCTCTGCATGTATCCGCTCTGTGAGGTCTTTACTGCCGTGTCCACGAGTCCTTCTCTTCCTCCTGCCGCGTGGAAGAATACCTCTGTGGGCCTGAGTCCGTAGCGGAAGTTTCCTTTGACGAATCCTCTGGCCTCGGGCGATAGGTCGTTTGGCTTGAAGTGTGCAAGGGTTCTCTTACGGAATCCTCTCCATACTCGTTTTCCTCTTACTGTCTGCTGGCCTAGCATAGCTACCATCTGGGTAATGTTGACGTCGCTTCCTCTTGCTCCGGTCTTGGCCATTATGAATACGTCGTTGAACGGATCCATGTAGCTGGTTGCGATTTGGCCAGCGTCTTTCAGTAGTTTTTGGAGCCTGTTAATGATCTTGAGCTCTAGGGTCTCTTGGAGGCTTCTTCCCGGTATGGGCTCTAGTTTTCCTTCCTCGAACTCCTTTATCATCTCCGCGATCTCTTTCTTCGCCTCTTCTACTAGGTCCTTTATCTTCTCTCTGGCCTCTGGAGGTATGTCTACGTCTGAGAGCGATATCGTGAGACCTCTCATGTCAAGCATTCTAATGAACATCCTGTACATTGTATCGAGTAGTTCTCTTGCCTTTGAATCTCCATATTCAAGTGCGATTACGTGGAGCACGTTGTTTGGTTGTTCCGCGCCTATAGCGCTCTTATCAAATACTCCCATTAGCAGTTTTCCTTCGTAGATTGCTATGTAGGAGTCGTGGAAACAGTCAATGCTGTCACAGGAGAGTGGTCCGCTGTTTATCTTCGCTTTTCCTGTATAGTTTAGGTCTTTCGGTAGGAAGAGGCTTACCAGTTGTTTGCCTGTCCATAGCTTCTTTGGAGCTAGTATTGCTGGTTCTGGGAGTTCTCCTTTATAGCCCGCGGCTGCTAGGAGTCTTACTACTTCTTTTTCTGTTAGGAATCTGTTCTTAACTGTTAAGAGATAAGCTCCGCTGACATAGTCTTGTCTTCCTCCTATGATTGGTCCTCCATATCTCGGCGTCTTTATGTGACGTTCTACTAGTAGAAGCTCTTCTGCTTCTGCTCTAGCCTCTTCGCTTCTCATTACGTGTAGGTTCATCTCGTCTCCGTCGAAGTCTGCGTTGTATGGAGGACAGACTAGCGGGTTGAGCCTGAACGTCTTGTACGGCATTACCCTTACTTTATGGGCGAGTATTGACATCCTGTGGAGGCTCGGTTGTCTGTTGAATAGGACTATGTCGCCGTCTATGAGGTGTCGTTCTACAATGTCTCCTACTTCGAGGCTTTCAGCCATCTGTTTGTAGTTTCTATGGTATCTTAGGTCGATCTTTCTCCCGCTTCTGGCCTTATAGACGAACGTGGCTCCTGGCCACTTGTATGGTCCGTTTAGAACGTATCTTCTCGCCTCTTCTAAGTTGTACGGAGTTACTCGCATAGGAACTGTTAGTATCTTGGCTATATCTACCGGAACTCCTACCTCATTAACGCTTATGTATGGATCTGGGCTTATCACGGTTCTCGACGAGAAGTCTACTCTTTTTCCTGAGAGGTTTCCTCGTAGTCTACCTTCTTTTCCTTTGAGTCTCTGAGCTAGTGTCTTGAGTGTTCTTACTCTCTTCTGAGTCAGAGGATACACGTTTGGTAGCTCGTTGTCTATGTATGCCGCGACCACGTATTGCAGGGTTATCCATGCCTCTTCGATCATTGTTTCTGGCGCATTTGATGAAAGGAAGTTCTTCAACCTTAGGTTTTGGCGGACTATCTCGGCTAGAGCGTGCGTGAGGTCGTCTTCCGACTTCATACCGGTTTCTAGGGTGATAGGCGGTCTGACCGCGAGTGGAGGTACCGGGAGAACCGTTGCAACCATCCATTCTGGCCTGCTTCGTTTTGGATCTATTCCTAGAAGTTCTAGATCCTCGTCTCTAACCCTCTCTAGTCTATCCCTTATCTCAAGTGGTGTGAGACGTGTTTCTCCCTCTGGTCGTTCCTCGTAGAATATTATGGGACGAGTGTATCTTATTCTGAACTGTCTAGCTCCACAATAGGGACACTCCATTGTTTGTGCCGCTTCTTTTCGAAGCTCTTTGACGAAGTTGGCAGCTAGCCTAGGCCATTTCTCTTTTAGCCTTCTATAGATCTTCCTGTATTTTTCTGCTTTTTCACTTGGTATGAGAAGTCTTCCACACTGCCTACAAGTTGCTTGGAGCACGATGTTGATATAGTCTGTATAGTATGGTATTAGTACTGGTCTAGCTAAGTCTATTTTTCCGAAGTGGCCTGGACAGTTCTCACGCGTGTTTCCACAAACAGGACATACTTCTCCGGGCTCGATGGCTCCGAAGTGGGGATCTCTTAGACCTCCGGTAATTGGTGATCCGTCCGACTCGTAGAGATCAGGCCTTGTAACTGTTACTCTTGCCATTCTGTTAATTTCGTGGGGTGGAAGCACCCCCATTACTATTCTATCGATCAAGTAGCTCTCGAATCTATCTCTGCCACCATTATATGACATTGCCTTCACCTCCTTACTTCTTCTCTGTAGCTTCTACTTTTTCCTCGACCTGTTCTCCCCCGTTTGATTTGGGAGAAATCTTGATTACTCTTGACTCGACCGGCCTCTGCAGAATCTTCTCTAGGATGTTTATCTTGTCCATGACCTTTATCTCGGGCTTGATCATCATGCTGGTTACTTCTTGGAGTAATAGTTTGAACGCGTAGGGGACTGTCACAGGCTTTATGTCTCCCTCTTCTCCATGTATCGGGCACTCGTATACGCCTTTCCTCCTATTGTACCATGCTATATGGCCACACTTTGTACACACATACATAGTGTATCTATCGCTGTTGTATAGGAGTCTGTCCCTTAGCAGTGCTACTGCTCCATGGCCTACTAGACAGTCGCGCTCCATTTCTCCGAATCTAAGTCCTCCCTGTCTAGCCTTTCCTTCTGTCGGCTGCCTTGTTAGGAGCTGTACTTTACCGGTTGCTCTTGCATGCATCTTGTCGGATACCATATGGTAGAGTCTCTGGTAGAACGTTACACCTATCGCAACTGGTTTTTCGATGAGTCTTCCCGTTCTGCCATCGTACATTACTTCTCTGGCATTCGGATCATAGCCTGCCTTGAGTAGTTCTATTCTGAGCTGTTCGATGTCGTCTTTGAAGAAGGGTGTTCCATCAATGAACTTTGCTTTTATTGCTCCTATTTTTCCTGCTATTGTCTCCAATAGCTGTCCAACGGTCATTCTTGAGGGTATGGCGTGTGGGTTGAGGATCACGTCTGGTACTATTCCGTCTTCTGTATATGGCATATCGTATCTTGGGAGTAGTATTCCTATGACTCCCTTCTGTCCGTGTCTGCTTGCGAACTTGTCGCCTATCTCGGGGATTCTTAGGTCTCTTACCCTGATCTTGACAAGTTTTTGTCTTTCAGTGGTTTGTGTCAGGAAGACTGTGTCTATTACTCCTTTTTCTCCGAACCTTAATTGTATACTCGTGTCTCGTCTTATCATTGCTGTGGGGCTTATTACTCGTTCCTCTCCCATGAATCTTGGCGGACTTTCTCTACCTACCAGAATGTCTCCTCCTCTTACTTCTACTTCTGGCTCTACTATACCGTCTGGGCCTAGCTTCGTGTAGTACTGGTCTCCCTTATGGTCGTATAGTTTTGGTGATGGTACGGTTATCCTGTCTTTTGCTCCTCCACTGTATACGTTTTCTACCGCTGTGTAAACTCTGTAGAAGAATGCGCGGGCCAATCCGTAGTCTACGCTGGTCTTGTTGAATACTAGAGCGTCCTCTATGTTGTATCCGGTGGTGGCCATGAGTGCTACTATCATGTTCTGGCCTGAGGGCCTCTCGTTGTAGCCCATGAGGCTGAGCATTCTTGTCTGTACTATGGGTTTCTGGGGATAGTGGAGTAGATAGGCGTGGCTGTCGGTTCTATACTTATAGTTTAGTGCATATAGTCCGAGGGCCTGCTTGGCCATTGCTGATTGATAGGTGTTTCTCGGGCTCTGGTTGTGCTCTAGGAATGGTATAGTTGCTGCGGCCACTCCTACTATTGCGGGGACCCAGAGTTCTAGGTGTGTGTGATCCGGCGTTACGTCTTCGGGGAACTCTGCTATGTATGCGTTTTCTTCCTCGTCTGGGTCTAGGAGCTCTATTACTCCTTCTCTTACTAGATCCCAGAATGAGATCTCTCCTCTTCTCAGTTTCTCCGCGTGTTCTTTTGTTAGTTTTGGTTTTCCATTCTCTAGGACTATGACTGGTCTCATTAGTCGTCCTTCGTCTGTATTGATGTAGAGTTCGTTGATGTATTCGTCAACTATGTGGGCTACTCCAACCTCGTAGCTTAGCTCTCCGCGTCTCCTTCTTCTCCTTAGTTCTTCTGCTAGCCATGCTCCGTTCTCGTGGAATCCTATTGGTCTACCGTTGAGGAATACCTTGGTGCCTGCTCTCATTATTTCTGGTGCTTCGCCGGCTTCTACGGCTTCTTTTATTAGTTCGTCGAGTGGGATCACTCCTAGGTCGTAGAGGAGTTTTTCTATTTCGCTCTCGTCTACTCCTACGGAGATATACGACATTAGTGCTAGGTTCTTTACAAGTCCACAGTTTATGCCTTCTGGGGTCTCGAAGGGACAGAGCCTGCCCCAGTGTGTTCCATGTAGGTCTCTTGCCTCGAAGTGTATTTGTCCCCTGCTTAGTGGGGATATGACTCTTCTTAGGTGGCTTAGAAGGCTGATCCAGTTTGTACGGTCTAGTGCCTGGCTTACTCCGGTTCTTTCCCTGCCCCAGTTTCCGGTTGCGAGGGCGCTTCTTAGCCTCTCTGTAAGTATGTCGGCTCTAACGATGTAGTTTAGCTTTGGTTTTGAGCGATGTCTCTGGCTTATGTATTCTTCGAGCTGGTTTCTGATCACGTTTACGAGGGCATTGTATCCTTCTCTAAATATCTCTGCTATTAGGTCTCCTGCCAGCCTTAGACGCTTGTTACTGTAATGGTCTTTATCGTCTGCTGGTCTTTTACCTA
The DNA here is from genome assembly GCA_027043945.1 of Acidilobaceae archaeon. Taxonomy (GTDB): domain Archaea; phylum Thermoproteota; class Thermoprotei_A; order Sulfolobales; family Acidilobaceae; genus S143-63. The sequence goes on along the minus strand of JALUDS010000007.1, from coordinate 11,732 downwards.
GGTATAGCTGAAGTACTCTGTTAGCCATTTCTGCTAGGAAGTATGCCTTCTTCCTCCTATCTTCTGGTTTGTCTCCTAGGTGTGGTAGGAACTGTTTATCTAAGAACTCCTCTGCTCTCGCAATTCTTATTTCTCTCGGCTGTCCTGGTGCAAGCCTGTTACCTATAAATTCTAGTGCTTCCTCTCTCGTTCTAACTGTGAGAGCTACTTTGTTGAGGCTCGGTAAAAGCTCTCTTAGCACTTCGTCATCGGCTGAGACAGCGTGACCTATCTCTACGTCCTTTTCTAGTCCTAGTGCTTTCATTAGAATCGCAAAAGGTATCCTATAGGAGAGCCTTGAAATGCTTACTTCGAGGCTTCCATCACTCATCCTGTCTACGATTATCTGTCTTCGAAGTCCCAGTACTGTTGAGACTACCTTTGCTGTATGTGTAATTTTAGCTGTGCTCGCAGTGGATGGCCCTACGATTATCCTGTTTACTGCTAGATCTTCTTGGACGACTACGACTTTTTCGCTTCCATTTATGATAAAGTATCCTCCAGGATCATATGGGTCCTCTCCCGCCTCTATGAGCTCGCTTGGACTAAACTTTGACAGTGGATCTATCTCGGATCTTATCATTACGGGGAAGTCTCCTATCTTAACCTCTCTTGAGTCGACCTCTTTTCCTCCAATGATAAGCTTCATCTCGACGAACAAGGGGGCCATGTAAGAGATGTTCCTTATCCTACACTCCATTGGCAGAACACGGTGCTGGCTACCATATGCCTCTTTCACCATTGGTTTCTCGATCCTTAGCTTGCCGATGACCACCTTGACATCTGGCATTGTTATTTCAGATATACGGGCCCTACGTCCGGCAATACGTCTCCACTCAGGTGTAATTTCCTTAACACTACCGATGATACGCTTCATCCTATACTTGACGAACGCGTTATACGAGTCTAAGTGCTGTCTAGACAGACTCGTCTCCTTTATGAACGAAGAGAACACTGTCCAGAGCGTATCCTTATCTAGAATATCTCCTGAGCCGTTAATCTTACTCATAACTTTAGCCCCCCTAGAATACTACCACTATCCTATAATACAAGGACTCTCCAGCAGTAGGAGACTTCCTCTTTATCTCAATAATATCTCCCGGCTTTGCCCCAAGTAATTGAACTATAGGATCATTTATGCTGATCCGGGGCAACTGGTTTGGCTTAATACTGAGTGTTCTCAAAAGCTCTGCTGCCTCCTCCAATGACAATATTCTATGCTCTGGGACAAGCTCGTGTTCAAGTATCCTCTTATCTAATCGTTTCTTCCTCGATCTCGAGACCAATGTTACACTATCCCCCGGAACCTACGCCAAAAAGAAGAGATCCTATCCGGGGTTATAGAGTTAGCGGTCGAAATATTTTGTATATGTTAATTAACCCTTATATACTTATCCGAAACGAAACATTGACATACATCGAAACAATTATGAAACACGCCCTGGAAAGACACAGTAAAATTATAAAAAGGGATCCTACAATATTCCGATAACTAGGCAATGGGCCCGTAGCTCAGCCTGGAAGAGCGGCGGGCTTTTAACCCGTAGACGTGCTGTGGCAACTGGCCGCACAGGCGGAAGTCCCGGGTTCAAATCCCGGCGGGCCCGCCACAAATCCCAACTAGAGGGGCTCCTTTCCTCTCATCCTCGGCTAAACTAACCACTGATCAGTATAGACTATCGTCGATACATTATGCATTATTTTAGGGAGACTCTTGAAGACTCCATAATTGGTGCCGAGAAGAATGAATAATGAAATATGTAGCAGGGCAAGAAAATACGCTGATAATCTTATAGCGACAGTTGACAATCTGAAAAAATCCAATCCAGGCCTAGTGGAAAAATATCCTAAGCTATTTGACGCTATAGATCGCTATCTCAAAGACACCTATTACTTTATAGAGACCAACGATTGTGATACAGCCTTAGTCTCGGTATCCTATGCCGAGGGACTGCTTGACAGTCTCAAATACATGGGATACGCCGAATTCGAATGGACCAACATACGAAGAGAAGAGAAGACGGTCTTTGTAGGTGGCACATTCGACATAATGCACCCGGGCCATGTCAGGTTACTCAAATACGCCTCTAGCCTAGGCAAACTCTACGTCGTAATAGCGAGAGACAAAAATGTCCGAGAAACAAAGGGGAAGAAGCCGGTCTTGTCCGAGAAGAGTAGGCTTGAGCTAGTTTCCTCAATCAAATACGTTTATCAGGCTCGTCTTGGAGACCTACAAGACAAAATGAAGCCTCTCATGGAGATTAAACCTGATATCGTTGTGCTCGGTCCGGATCAACCATATGATCCTAAGGAACTCGCTAGTTACCTCGAGAAGCTCCTCGGGAAAAAGGTCGAGGTTTTACGTTATGATGAAAAGGAGGAATTCGAGCCCGGTCTAAGAAGTAGTAGCGACGTAATCAGGAGAATATGTCGGGGATCCTATTGCCTGAGCATTGGATGTAGTGCACCTCCATGCCAGGAGGACCAGAAGTAATTCTCTTCTTAAGGTCCTTCGTGATTTTATCGGCAATACGCGTCGGCTCTGGGAGTTTGCCTCTTCTCAGCATTGATTTAATGAGCCGAATACTAGTCATAAGAGAAACTCTGTGGCCTGGGCTTACAAATATTCGTTTTGAGCCTTCGCCTAGAACGCCTGCAATAGGACGTTGTTCGTCGTCTACAATGTATATATCATTCCTTTCCTCGCGGTATTCCCCGTAGAGCTTCTTCTTTGCAACACCGATGGATGGCTTATCAAATACTACCCCTACATGGGTGGCGATTCCAGCTCTACGTGGATGAGCAATTCCATGGCCATCGACAACTATGAGATCCACGCTTATTCTTTTTTGAAGCCTGGCAAGTGCCGGCGCTAAAACTGCCATCTCCCGGAAGGCTAGGAGGCCGGGTATATAGGGGACGCAGACATGGGCAACTGCCGCGATACAATCGAGGATCCTCATAGATGGATACGCTAAAGCAACTGCTACGCCGATACCCCAAGAAGAGAAACGCCAGTTAGGATAGGAAACATCGAGGCCTACAACGGTTCTTATTCGATGAAACCTGTCTTCGAGGACAGCGCTCTGCGCAATGTATTTTTGAGCCTTATATGCTCTTGACACATCAAATCTTTTCCTTACACCGGTGCAGGGATCAAAAACCTCCTCCAAGGACTACTGACCCTCGACGAGTCTGAGCTTGTAAGATTTCTCTATAACGCCGTCTTTAGTTATAGCTACGACGTCTATCCCGTCTCCAGTATACGAGTCCCTTTCTATCGCGGCCTTTACAGCCTTTACGGCAACGTTAATTGCTTCCTCTAAGTCTAGGTCTTCTCTATAGGAGTCCTCTAGGAATCCCAGCGCTATGGACGCTCCGGAGCCAACCGCTATATATGGCTCCTCTGTTAGCGAGCCTAGAGAGTCCAGTACGTAGAGGCTTGTTTCCCCATTTGGATCTATACCTCCCACGATTATTTCTACTAGGAATGGGAATGCCTTATACGAGTAGAGTATCATGGATAATCTCTTGGCTATGCTTTTGACCGGCGGTTCCTTGTTTATAGTCATTTTCATGAACCGGTACTCTGCCTCGAGTATTCTAAATAAGCCGCGTAGATCGCCGTATAGGCCTGCGAAGGCTATTCCAATACGTTTGTCCAGCATGAATATCTTCTTAGCATTTCTGCTCATGACAAAGGATCCATACGCCATCCTTCTATCAGTTGCTAATACGACTGCATCCTTCAGTTTTATCCCGACAGCTGTTGCTCCAAAATACATTGACACTACTATCATCACCCTTGTCTTCTCACGTCGCCTATTTCTTTCAATACCAGACTGTACTGGAGAACACAGAGTAATTAATTATTTAGCATAATGACTCTGTGATAAACCCATAATTCCTCCATATCATTTCCGGGATAGACCCAGAGTCTATAGAGTATATCTCTCGAGAAACACGGATCAATAACCCGTCCACTAAGCGATTAACAGGGATTATACTGTGCCACTCAGCACGAGTAGTCGTAGATGCCCGTATTGCAGATCAACAAGTCTAGTATGGGATAGTGAGAGAGGACTAGTGGTTTGTCCAGAATGTGGCTCCGTTATCAGCGAAAACACCATAGAGGACTTACCAAAGCCCAGGTACAATGATAAATTACTCTATAAGCAGAAACGACAAAGAAAAGTATACTGGCTCCCTAGAATACATACCGTACCCCGGGCCCGTAAATCAAGCAGAAAACATGTTTTCGAAAAAGAATTCATACACATAATCGAGTCCAGGGCACGAATCTATCTCAGAACCCACAACCTAGATCTAGAGGAGACTTCGAGGTTTCTCGAAACTACTATACCCGATCTTAAAAACAGAAAGAGACACGTTAAGCTGGCACTACTCGTTTACATTATCGAAACCCTAGAAGGCTCATCAAAGAAGAACGCCATAAAGACTGCTCACACGATAACAAGTGTCAATATAAGAACACTCGCTGGCCTCATCCAGAGATATAGGAACCAATTAGACCGTGTAGAAGAATGGGTAGTGGAACATTGGAGAAACAAGAAAAAAGACCAGTACAGAAATATGTGAAGGACCCCGCAGCGGTAGCAAAGAAAATACACGTGCCGACCTACGATGAGATCCTAGAGAGAATTAAGTCAAGGTATCCTAGAAGAGGTAGAACCCTCTTCGATAGAGAAATGGCAAGACTGCAGGCTACCTTTGATATAGCCATATCGAAAACCGACTTTATAAGGGAACTTACTAGGCTTCTCGATTCGCTCCATCCTTTCTACTGGAGGATAATAGAGATAGACTTCGATAAGAGAAAGATACGTGACTCCCTAAGATGTATTAGCAGAGCTAGAAGACTATCGAGAGAGTTCTACGATAAATACCGTATTCACCTAATGGCTGCAGAGAGCAAGAGAGAACTATTCAAGGCTGGCTCCGAAGCTAGGGGACGTATCTTATCCCTGTACAAAAAATGCAGGAGATCTCTCGACTATCTCCGTAACCTAGTGATCTTCATACAACATCTTCCCGGAATAGACGCAGAGCTCCCCACAATAATTGTTGCAGGCGCACCGAGCACCGGGAAATCAACATTTATCAGGAGTGTTAGCAGAGCCCAGCCCAAAGTAGCATCTTATCCCTTCACAACTACAAGCATACATATAGGCCACGTATATGTAGAAGACGAAAAAATACAAGTGATTGATACACCTGGTCTATTAGATAGAGAAATAAACGAGATGAATCCCGTTGAGAGACGAGCTATAGCCGCCCTTAAAGAACTACCCGGAGTGGTATTGTTCCTGATAGATGTTAGTGAAGACCGATATATGAATATTGCTAGACAATTCAACCTGCTAAATACGGTTAAAGAACTAATAGGAGGTAAACCAATAATTATAGGCATTAATAAAATCGATATTGCAGACAGAGATTCATTAAGAGAGGCATTAGAGTATACAAGTAGGGGACTAAACAACGGGACAATTAGCGAGTATACTGAGCTCATAGCCAGCGATAAATCCTCGGCATATAATGTAATCCGGAAAATATACTCACGATATTTTTCATCGCGTCAAACCCATACCTCTAATTGATGCCTTAAAAGGCCTATTCAGTCCGCCACTATATTCTATTCTAATATTATCGCCTAGGATTAGCTCTAGTAATCTAAATACCGTCTCTGCATGGCTTGTTAGTCTAGCACCACTATAATAGGAAGTGCCGGAAGCAAGAGCCATATAAACCGGCAACATGTCCGAGGCAAATCTATCCACGGATGCTCCCGTCAAAATATCGTCTACTAACTTAGAGGCCGCTTCCTCGCCGACTTTTTCCGCGGGTTTTCCTTTTTCTCCAAGTGCATCTGCTCCCATTATCGACCTATCGAATATAGCCCAGAGAGCTATACCGCTTCCGGGGCCTAAATGAGGATCTTTTCCTTTCTCATAGAACTCCAACTTGATAACAGGCTCTATACCTAACCTACTCTTAATGTATGCTCGGGCAGACCTGGCTTGTCTCTCTGCAACGTGCTGTGGAAGCCTTACACAGTGGCTTAATCCTTCTATACTCTTAAGTGTTCCACGTGTAGTTAAATCGACTGGCTTCAACGTTCTCGGCGGGTTTCTTATTCTTAGCTTTACGATGCCTCCTCCACGCGGATAGTGTCCTCGGCGAACTAGCTCTATCTCAACATTGTATCCAAAGAGGCTGAGGAGTGGTGCGAATACCATCCTCATGTAGTCGATCGTGGGCGCCATTTTGACGTCTGTTCCTCCTCTTATCGTTGCCTCGACAGGTTCCTGAGCAAATGCCAGTGCAGGGAGTATTGCCTGGAGAAGAAGCGATATACTACCTGCTGTACCTATGTCAAAGAAGTAGTTGCCTCCTCTTATAGTCCCCGGATAAAACTCTATGCTAGTACTACCCACGTATAGGTCCTTGGCTCGTCCACTGGTTACCTCTACTAGGGCTTTTATCGCGGTCAAATGCTGTGGTCTTAGACCGGGATTCTTTCGTTTCGCCCTAATATTGACGACTTTTACGGGAATACCGGTGACTGCGGAGAGAGCTATTGCTGTTCTAAGTATCTGGCCTCCTCCTTCTCCCATTGATCCGTCAATTATGACTAGGTTGTTATCCATCCTCCATCAACCGCTTAATCCTCTCTTCGAAACCTAGCTTCTTAAGATCCTCCAGGATCTCTTCTGGGACACATTCGGTCCAGTCCTCGCCTCTAACTATCTTATTTCGGATCTCTGTTCCGCTACACATGTTTCTATTAATTAGAGGCTGTCTAATGACTGCGAGTCCCATGTCTTCGAAAAGCAATGAGACGAGAGGGTTCCTGGTCACGACTCCGTCAAAATCTGGTAGGAGAAGACGAAGGTACTGCACCCAGACTTTGTTCATGTTGATATCCGGGACTGGGACGATTTTGATCCTTTTACAATATTCGTCTCCTAGCCTTCTCTTTAGAAGTTTATCGAGTAGCATCCACCTTTCTCCGGCCGTCAATGGATTCTTTAGCGAGTGGCTGTCCTGGGCGGAGCCTATAACTATTATAACTTCCTCGGCGCGGTTCAAAGCGAATTCTATGACGTGAAGATGTCCTCTATGAGGAGGCTGGAATCGTCCTGGCACCACAAGCCTCCTGTACTTAGCACTCTTCTGATTGTCTTTTGCCATACTCCCATCGCCCATTACGCTGAGTATTCCGGATCACTTGTAATGTCTATTCAGATTAATTTCCGTGAGCATCATTAAAGTTATTCGGATAAAATGACGCCGCCCTGGAAGCTTCCAAAGAACAATAACGGTGCCTAGAATTGGATGACAAGATACGGATAGTACTGGAACGGGCGAGGAATGCTTCATATACCGCAAGAAAATTAGCTGAGAAGTACGGGTACCTGCCCTACATGATCGAACGATATATTGAAATGCTGGGACAAGACAACGTTATAGACCTACTCGAAGCAAACGAGTCTCCCTTACCCGAAACAATACGCTGTAATGATTACCTGATAGATTGCAACGAACTCAAAACCAGGCTCGAAGAAAAAGGATTCAGGCTAACCCCTATTCCACAATTCAGCAGATACGGATACCGGGTAGACCATGCCCCAATAAGCATCGGGGCGACACACGAGTATCTCCAAGGATACTATTATGTTCAAGGAGCATCCTCAATGAGCATAGTTCATGCCATGGACCTACCCGTACCAGGAGTAATAATAGATATGGCTGCCGCGCCCGGAGGCAAATCCACTCAGATACTCCAGATGACACGCGACAAGAGCCTCTTAATAGCAGTTGAAAAGAACCCAAGAAGAATCAAGAGTCTCCGATCAAACATCCAACGAATGCGTTTCTCTAACTATATACTATTGAGAAAAGACAATCTGAGCCTAGGCTTCAGCAACCTATTTGACTCCGTTTTACTAGATGCGCCCTCCACAGGCGAGGGAATAATTAGGAAAGACCCTAGGAGAAAAAAGAGTAGAGATATTTTGGATCTCATCAAAATACATGAACTACAAGTAAAAATGTTGAAGAAAGCTATAGAATTCGCTAAGCCTGGTGCATCGATAGTCTATGCCGCTTGTAGTCTTGCCGCGGAAGAAGGCGAGTTTGTAATCAACAGGATATTAGAGGAATACCCAGAGATAGAAATAGAGCCCCACGGCTTGATTGCATCCCAGGCAATAACAGAGTATTTCGGGTTAATACTCGATGATAGGATTAAGAACTGTGGAAGATACTGGCCCCATATTCACGGCTATGAGGGGTTCTTCGTATGCAAGCTAAGAAAGAAAAAATGATAAGAAAAGCATCCAGTTTAGAGAAAGGACTCATAGATGAGTTCTGCGTGTCGATAGGGGTAGAGCCTAGCAGATGCTATTCTCGTCTATACGTTCTTGATATTCCAGGAGCCCCATTTAAGGACGTATTCGATCCTTCCCCCAGTGTTCTCTCTTTCCTTAAAAACCATCTTGGATGGAACGCATACAGTATAGGATTCTACCTAGGGATCCTTAGCAAAAACAAGTTTGAACCCAGCCTTCCCCTAGCCCATAAACTAGCCCGCTTCTGTCCAGAAAAGATCAAATGCGTTACTCTGAATTCTGAAGGAGAAAAATACTTCCTCTATGGAAGGCCCGTGTTCGGTGAAAATATAATAGAATATAATTCGCTTGGACCTGTACTAGTAGAAAATACTCTTAGAGAAGCTCTTGGATGGGGAATACTGGTTCTAGAGGATAATACTAAATACGGGAGGCGCCTCGTTCTTAGACCGGTTAAAGACCTGGGATGGTATCTCAGAAAAGGAGGATGAGCAGAAATGCCATTGAAAGACGGAGACGTAGTATTAGTTCATTTCACAATAAAGGCGGTTGAAGGAGACAAGGAGGTAATCGTAGATACTACAAAGAAAGAACTAGCCGAAAAAGAAGGAATCTACGACCCAAACAAACAATATAGAGAAGCCGTCATAGTCATTGGCAAGAGCAAGCTTCTCGACGCAGTTGAAGAAGTAATAAGAGAGCTTGATGTAGGAACAAAGAAAGAAATCATAGCACCACCAGAAAAAGCCTATGGACCACGTAACGAACAGTTAATCATTAAAGTCCCCGTAAAGACCCTTCGCCGGCAAGGCATACGACCAGTCGTCGGCGAAGAGCTAGAGGTTCAGGGTAGAAGAGGCAAAATCATAAGAGTAACAGAGAGATTCGCATA
>JALUDS010000007.1:0-2326 GCA_027043945.1 Acidilobaceae archaeon | reverse complement strand
CTACGCCTAGCTCTTCTGCTGTGACAGGAGCTCCTACTGTTCTGAGCACATGTCTTATCTTCCTCCACTTGATCCCGTGTAAATATGCCATCATGATCGTGCCTACAGCTACTGCCTCGCCGTGCAAGGGTGGGTTTTTCGATATCATTGATAAGGCGTGAGCAAATAGATGCTCGGAGCCGCTTGCTGGCCTGGTGCTTCCTGCTATTCCCATTGCTACTCCGCTACTTACAAGAGCTTCTAAGAGTACCCTGTATCCTTCAGAGGTGCCTAGACTGATCTCCCTGTAGAACATGCTTACGTGTTTTGCGCTGAGGAGAGCAAGGCTTGCGGCGTATTCTCCATAGTATTCTCCTTTTAGCTTATGTGCAAGCTTCCAGTCTCTTACTGATGTGAACTTTCCGATTAAGTCTCCGAAGCCAGCGATATTGTTCCTTTTAGGGGCTTTCCTGACTATCTCTACGTCAATGTATATGAGTTCGGGCATCCTCGCCTTCTTCGAGATGGGCTTTTCGAATCCCTTTAAACTCACAAAAGGTGACGCTATACCGTCGTGACTCGCTACTGTTGGAATGCTTATCCATCTAAGGTTCAATATATGAGCGGAGTATTTCGCTAGATCTATGCTTCTCCCGCCACCGAGCCCCACCACTATATCGGGCGCGATTTCTCTGAGTTCTTCGATGAGTTTCTCTGCCGTGATCGTTGAAGCATCCTGTGCAGTTACCTTGTCTATTTCGAATCCTTTTTCCCGCATACTCTCCTCTACAAGGGGATATATCCTGCTGCCAACAATCTTACCAGTTATAACAGCTATCCTCTCTGCGTCTGGAAACAAGCTTCTCGCATAATCTCCAATTTTTCCAATTATGTTTGATCCAACAACAACTCTACGTGGCAGATCTATTATGTGGATCCCAGTGTTTTTCATTCTATACATCCTCATATCAGGTTATGTTATTGGAGGGTACCCCGGGTTATATCAGTATACCGGGAGTGATCTAGATAAACCTATAACTGTTTAGTAGACACGTTTATCCCTGGTGACTATTAATCTATCCAGCAAGGCAGGTGAGTATAAGTTGATACCGGTACCAGCAGATAGAGATAACCTTGCCGCTAAGGCTATACATGGGACAACTACTGTAGGATTAATAGTAGGAGACTATGTAGTCTTGGCAGCAGATAAGAGAGCTACGGCCGGAACGCTTATCGCTAGCAGAAGAGTAAAGAAAATTGTAAAACTAACCGATTATAGTGCGATGACTATATCGGGTCTTGTAGCAGACGCACAGGCTCTCGCAGACATTATACGTGAGGAAAGCAGATTCTATCTATTAAGCAATGGCAGGAAACTCTCGGTGAAAGGTATCGCGACACTACTAGCAAATATATTGTTCTCCTCGAAATACTTCCCATATATTGTCCAGTTAATCGTAGGAGGATACGATACGCGGCCTAGACTCTACACACTGGATCTATACGGAAGCATAACAGAAGAAACATACACAGCTACAGGATCAGGATCGCCCGTCGCATATGGAGTCCTCGAATCACACTACCGTGAGGACCTTACACTCGACGAAGCAGTAACAATAGCAGCTAAAGCTATACGCTCAGCCATTCTAAGGGATTCGGCGACGGGAGACGGTATAGACGTTGTGATAATCGGTCCAGAGAATCACTTCGAAGAACGCTTTGTTCCGTTCAAACAATAATTTTAATAACCCTACTTCTTTACGTTTATCCACAGGGTTATCTCGGCCATAGAATTTAACCAGCCCTTTAAATAAGCCGTTCATGAATTGTTCCTCCCTATCATGTGTTAGGGAGGAGCATTATAGCGTAATGGACAGGTCTGCGCGACAACAAAGGTGTAGTAAGACATGGCGAAATCGGCTGAAAACAGAATAGAATCCGGGAAAAAGCTCCGAAGAAGAATAATAATGGAGATCTGGAATGCTCTACGGCAAGCAGAGATAACAGGGATAGAATTCGAAGGTCCTGAGATCGCAGTATACGTCAAGAAGCCAGAATACATTCTTCAGAACGAGAACGTTATCTCAGAGATAGCGAAAAACCTTAGGAAAAGAATAGTTGTCAGAACAGACAGCAAGGCTAGAAAGCCAAAGGAAGCCACAATCAAGTATCTAATGGAAATAATACCGAAGGAGGCTGGAGTCTCTCCCTCAGACATCGAGTTCGACGAGGTACTAGGAGAAGTAAAGATACTAGCCCATCACCCAGAAAAAATAACAGATAACCAGAGAAAGTTCTCCAACATGGTTCTAGCCGCAACAGGATGGAGAGCCCATATAATAAAGAA
>JALUDS010000006.1:0-6566 GCA_027043945.1 Acidilobaceae archaeon | reverse complement strand
TTATCCACGTGGCTCCTAGAACAGCTGCACCACCGGCTTTGTCTAACCTCATGCTCGTAATTGAATGGCTTGGCTTTAGATTTATTCCTCCCGCGTCAAATACGAGGGTTTTACCTACAAGTGCTAGGGGCTTGCTGTCTGCTCCCTTGTATCGTATTATGATTAGTGCTGGTTTGTGAGCGCTTCCTTTTCCAACGTTAATTATTCCTCCAAATCCTTCTTCCACTAACTGTTCGTAGGTCTTTACTTCTACCTCTACATTACCAATATTACTAAATAGTTCTCTAACATATTGTGAAAGCTTCTCTGGGTAAAGCTCGTTAGGAGGACTATTCGCTACGTCTCGTGCAAGATATATTCCTTCAACTATCGCTGTTATCTCAGATATTGGAAGATCCTTGTCTACAAAGATTGCCTCTAGTTTTCTTTTCTTCTCTTTTTTGAAGTGCTCTAGTTTATATGCTCCTAGGAGGGCGCCGATTACAGCCTCTCTCGCCGAGTCATTCTCTAAATCGTTTAGTACGAGGTATACTTCTTTCTCCTTTTCAACTAATTGTTTAATTATTTTTGCAAAAACCCTGCGAGATGCATCTTCTAGATCCTTACCTCCTAGACCAGCAACTATGAATCGTTTGCCTCCACGATATACGTCTATAGTTTCTCCTTTCTTACCTGTGAGGAGACCTGTTTCTATTAATTTTTCCAGTTCTAGACCATGTTTTTTATCCAGAGATTCAACTGTTTCCGTTATAACCGGCTTTTCATCTTTCTGCATTATTGGTACAACTATTACTTTTCCAGTATACTCTTCTAAGGTCTTTTTTGCTATTACAGGAGGATTAGTGAACAATACCATTTCCTCTCCCCAATAATGATTAGCTAGTAGTTTACAATTATAATTATAACCTATACCGGTATGCTGTGATAGTATAAGTGTTATAAGGATTGTTCAAGGTCTACGGAACACGAATACGACTACGGGTGGACATTCATCGTGGAAGACCAGGGACTTAACTGCGGATCGCTGGGAAACGTCGAAGTAATAGTATTAGACTTTGGAGGACAATATGCTCATCTCATCGCTAGACGGTTAAGAGAGCTCGGAGTGCTAGCACTCCACGTACCAGTAGAAAGGCTTAGACCTGAGAATATCGATATGGTAATCTCTGGTGCAAAGGGCGTAGTTTTAAGCGGTGGACCATCAAGTGTATGGGAGAAGAAACATGATAAAATCGTCTCCATTTTAATCCGTAGAAAAACAAATCTGCTAGGCATATGCTATGGACACCAGCTTCTCGCCCACGTGCTTGGAGGGCGGGTAGATAAGTCTCCAAAACCAGAGTTCGGCCCAACCCGGATACATATAGTAAAGAAAAACCAATTACTCGAAGATATTCCGTCTATTATCAATGTATGGATGAGCCATAACGATGCTGTTATCGAGCCTCCAACAGGTGCAGAGGTACTTGCTGTATCGGAAGGAAGCCCCGTTGCGGCAATGAAGTATGAATATAATGGAGTATTCCTCTATGGTGTGCAGTGGCATCCTGAGGTAGTTCATAGCGATTTTGGGATGAAGCTTTTTGAGAACTGGATTAAAAGTATCGGCGCAGATAGATCATGGACACCGGACATCATATACAAGTGTTTAATGGATTATACAATGAAACAAGTAAATCTTGTAGATAATGATAAAAAGATTGTCGCCGCTATTAGTGGCGGAGTTGATTCTTCTGTCGCCGCAGCTATAGTTTCTAAAATAGCAGGAAATCGCCTTATAGGAGTCCTTATAGATCACGGTCTCCATCCCGAAAGCGAGTTGGAAAACGCTCTAAGAGCGTATAAGAAGCTCGGGCTTGTAATTGATCTTGTCGACGCATCCGAGGAGTTCTTGGATGCTCTACGTGGTATAAAAGATCCCGAAGAGAAGCGAAGGATAATATCGGAGCTCTATTTCAAGATCCTTAGGGAAAAAATAGAAGAGTACAATGCGGGAGCCCTCGTACAGGGAACAATATATCCTGATCTTATAGAGTCGGGATTTGTTCCTGGAAGCGCCCGTATAAAATCGCATCATAATGTTATATTACGAGAGCTACTTGGAGAAATCCTAGTCGTAGAGCCATTGAAATGGCTCTATAAAGACGAGGTCCGCAAACTTGGAGAGATGCTTGGTCTGGACAAGAAACTAGTCTACAAGAAACCTGTGCCTGGACCAGGACTAGCAGTACGGGTAGAAGGCGAAGTCACGAGGGAGAGACTTGAAATTGTCAGGAAAGCAGACTATATCGTTAGAAGAATTATCGAGAAACATGGTCTCGACAAGAACCTATGGCAATACTTCGCAGTGTTGACTAGAAGCATGGCGACAGGTGTAAAAGGAGATAATCGTGCATATGGATACGTTGTCGCCGTCCGCATAGTTGAGTCGACAGACGCTATGACTGCTAGACCAGCAAGATTACCGTGGGAGGTACTAGAAGAAATAGCATCAGAAATCACATCTCGGATCGATAGAGTCGTCAGAGTAGTATACGATATAACTAGTAAGCCTCCTGCTACTATTGAGTGGGAATAAATAAGGCCTGAATATGAGAAACAAGATTGTTTGAATCTCTATGATTCAGGTGGCTCCATCTCGTCTAATTTGTCTAAGTCGGATAAGTCTATCTCAATTATTTCTCCTTCTTCTTTCGGCGCTGTCTGTTGCTCTCCTGGCTTGCTTCCGCCCTCTTTTAGCTTTTTTAGAACAGCTCTCCACTTGTGTCCACAATTTGGACAGGTAAAGCTTCCCATTATCGTGATCGTTATTCTTCCATACTTGTCCGGTAGCGGTGATACTAGAGTCCATGTCCTGTCTGGCTCTGTAACGCGTGTGCCACATCTTGGACATACGTATGGATCCTTGGATTTCTTCTTCCGAGGCAACTAGTTCACCTCCCACCATTATACTCTGCCGTTAGACTATATGAGTACCCTGTCTCTTTTAACGAGACAGCCAGTTCTTCTAGAAGCCTGCTTATTTTTACTTTGTTAGGTTTGGTTCCTGGAACGGCTATTTCTATCCTCAATGTTGCACCATCTATGCTTACCTCGTCTATGACCGTTCTGGGCGTCTCGGGGATAGCCATGAGATCACGGCCGAGTCTTGCTATTTTCTCTTCTATAAGCTGTTTGATTCCAGTAAGAGCGTCTGGTTCTTCGAAACCCCATACGCGTATAACTATCCATATTTTTATCGGTTCTTTTACCGCGGTCTTGCCTCGTTTTAGCAGATACAGGTTTGGTATAGTATAGACGCGTGTGTCTCCTTCTATCACTGTGAACAATGGTGTTATCTCTTTTATTTTTCCCTCGATTTTTCCTTCTATAATTATATAGTCTCCACGTGATAGAGCCCTACTCGCCAATAGGGCGTAGTAGGCTGCGACATTTGCTATTACTTCCCATGACGCGGCTAGTAGGATGAGTACTACTCCTAAGAGGAACAATACTATTATCTGTTGCTGGGTCATAACGTATATTACTATGAATACTAATAAGATGTATACACTCATTGAGATTATTTTGTACATGTTTTCAAGCGTGTTCCTTTCACTTATACGGGATGACTCGAATTTTTTGAAGACTCCTTTTATCATAGCAAGTATAACCATACCAACGATAACTATGATGAGCGAGATGATTGCCTTAACAACGTATTCGTTAGAGATGAACATCCTCAGGTAATCTACGAGGGTTTCCCACGCCAATTCTCCCTTCCCCTCCTAGAATAACTCGCTGAACTCCTTAAGACTGGTGTGGCTCACAAGAGCTATCACAATGTGTCCCACGTCGAGGACCGGTGACTCCTCTACCTCGTAAAACCGTTCCCCGTCAAATACTGCTAGCAACTTTATGCTCTTAGGTATTAACCCGTCTCTAATAGCCTCCAGCAGTGTTTTTCCTCGAAGTATGCTCGTCTGTTTGATTGAGCCAGATACGAGGTGAAAGTCTCCTGTTATAGTTGATACAAGATCAACTATTCCATAACGGCCTTGAATCATTGAGAATATTATGCTAGCCGCCAATTGTGGCTCGACTATTGCTGCTTCTACTCCTAGTAGTTGTAGTAGACTCGATGTTTGTGGATTCTTTGCCCTGACGAAAACCCTCTCTATATTATATAGTTTCGCGATTGCTGCTACGAATAGGTTTATCTCGTCCTTGTCGGTTGCAGCTACAACCACATCGTAGGATTGTATATCTATTTCTTCGTATAGTTGGGGGTCTGTAGCATCTCTTACAAGGGCTTCAACATCTGCTTGGGAGCTGACTCTGAGAAGTTTCTCTTCATCGTTATCAACGATAGTTATGCTATGTCCAAGTCTGCTAAGATCTGAGGCGAGCTGGCTACCGACCCTGCCCGCGCCTATTATTAGAATCTTCAATAATTCTCCCTCTCAAACCGGTCGGCTTGTCACGTGTTGCCGATTATCGATTCTATTGTTTGCTAGTCTAACTATATTATCTATCTCGGGCTAGTTAAAATTATAATGGTGTGAGAAATGAGTGTTTCGCCTGGTTCATATAGTCCCTCTAGAATAAGCGATGTCTATGGCCTAATGGTTCTGGACAGCAGGGGTACTCCTACAATAAAAGCATATGTTGAGACCGTGTCAGGCGTTCGGGGCTGGGGAATAGCTCCTAGTGGCGCTAGTAAAGGAGAACACGAAGCAGTAGAGGTCAGGGATGGCGGTAAAAAATGGCTTGGCAAAGGAGTAGAACAAGCGCTAAGTAACCTAGAAGACATCGCAGCACATATGATAGGTCTAGATGCTAGGGATCAAGCCTACATCGACCACTTACTCATATCCTTGGATGGGACCCCTAATAAGAGCAGGTTAGGGGGCAACACTACAACTGCGCTTAGCATTGCTGTAGCTAGGGCTGCAAGCTACTCTCTCGGCCTAGAACCCTATGAGTACCTAGGAGGCAACAGAGCTAACCTGATACCAACTCCTTTAATGAATATTATTAATGGAGGAGTACACGCCGGAAACGACCTAGACATACAGGAATTCATGATTATACCAGTTGAAGCTGATAGCATAAAAGAAGCGCTTAGAAAAGCAGTAGAGGTCTACTGGACCCTTAAGAAACTATTAGTTGAGAAATATGGTAAAAACAGTATAAATGTCGGAGACGAAGGAGGGTTTGCTCCTCCACTTACAAATACAAGAGAAGCACTAGACCTTCTAGTCGAGGCTATAAGCAGAGCTGGATACGATCCGGGGACGGATTTCTACCTAGGACTTGACGCGGCGGCTTCACAGTTCAAGGATGGCGACAAGTATAGGATAGACGGAAAAGTACTGGACGCTGATCAACTAGTAGAATTCTATCTAGGGATACTAGACGAATATCCCGTCAAGTACCTAGAAGACCCCTTCGCAGAGGACGACTGGCACCATTTTGTCGAACTAACTAAGCGTGCATCGACCAAGACGCTAATAACCGGTGATGACTTATACGTGACAAACACGAAGTTCCTAGAAAAAGGAATCAAGCTTGGAGCGACCAATGCGGTCCTTGTGAAAATAAACCAGGTAGGCACGCTGACAGAGACATTGGAATTCGTAGATATGGGTACTAGGAACTGTATGAGGGCAATCATAAGTCACAGAAGCGGTGACACTGAAGACCCATTCATAGCTGACCTCGCGGTCGCACTGGGGACAGGCTTGATAAAGACAGGCGCCCCGGCTAGAGGAGAAAGAACGGCTAAATACAACCGACTACTAGAAATAGAATTCCTCCTAGCCGGCCAGGCCAGATACGCGGGGAGAATGCCTTTCCCCCGTTAGACAATGCCATAAATTTTTCAGTGAAATCCTCAGGCTCTCCTCAAACAAGAGCTAACATTAATTTCTCTCCTCAACCATTATACTTTATGCGTGCATATGCGTTAACCTCCACTTAAGCGCTGTATTTACAGCGTTCCCGGATGTTTCCCAACATATAAGGTTTGCCTTCGAGGTGGCAAATATGAGCAATGATAAGGGCTTAGTAGTAGTGTTCGTGACGACGCCAAAAGGAAAAGGAAAGGAGATAGCTTCAAAGATCGTCGAGAGTAAATTAGCTGCATGCGTCAATGTCGTCAGCGGCATTACAAGCTTCTATTGGTGGGAGGGTAAGGTTGTCGAGGATCAAGAAGAACTACTTATAATAAAGACTAAGTCATGTCTCGTGGGTCGACTGAAAGAGTACGTGAAGAAAATCCATCCCTATACTGTACCAGAGGTCGTAGTTCTCGGAGCGGTTGATGTATTGAGAGACTACCACGAGTGGGCAGTACAAGAGACTTTACCTTGTGAAGGGTGAGAATAGATGGTGCATGTGAGCCCATATCTAATAGAGAGACATATTTCTCGGAGCCCGCTATTGCGAAGAGCATGGGAACTCCTAACCAGCGATCCAGAGGTACAAAGTCTGCTAAGAATGGCGAATGTAAACGCGGTTGAAAGACTGCTATATAATGATCATGGCCCGGTCCATGCACAAATAGTCGCTGGAACAGCGCTCGA
>JALUDS010000005.1:0-1741 GCA_027043945.1 Acidilobaceae archaeon | reverse complement strand
GATCACAGTGTATCCCGTGGATGACCCTAACAAGTTCACCGATAAACAGGGTAGAGTGCTCCCAGACGTTATTCTCGTAAAGAAAGGAACGACTGCTAGAGAATTCGCCTTCAAGATACACACGGATCTAGGAAAAAGTTTCATCTATGCAGTAAACGCGAAGACAAAACAACGAATAGGAGAAAACTATCTCCTTCAAGACGGAGACGTTATAAAGATAGTCGCCGCCAAAAGGTAGGGTACTTTATAACTACTTCATATCAGCGATCTTCTTTGCACGTTTGATTGTCCCACTAGTACCTAGGGGTGTAACTAGCACTTGGACACCCGATATCTCTCTAAGCAAGCCAAGCACACCGAGTGCCTTTAACTTATAGGGTTCTCTTACTCTTATGATGCCTCTATTCGTATTATTGTTAAAATAGACAAGTTGAAACCCACTCTTTATAAAACCAGATTCACCCAGCACATCCCTAGCTAGTTCATACAGGGATCTACGGATGTCGGCTTCGCTCAGGTCTTGTTCGGCTACGATCTCGAATACAACGTAGCGTTTCCTAGGCCTCTCTGCAAGTTCGGATAATTTACGTTCTAGCTTTCTAGCATTTAAGCCAAACGTCAGTATCTCTATTGATCTCTTAAGGTTTCGAGTCTGCCGAAGTAGATAGATTGATATAATGATCGAGGCTATTGCCATAGTGATCGCGAGCACAGTCATCAATAGTAGCATATTCACCTAGCATCCCTCAGGGGAGAGATAGATTAATCATCTCACTCATTGGTCGGTCTCTTCATCATAGGGACCATGAAGAAAGAGTAGTTTTCTAGAGACTATTAATATAGTATTAGTCTAGGAATGGCAGAGTATTTGAATAGATCTAAATAGCCTGCAATACACCACGAGACATGGCGGTAAAACTAGGTGACAAAGAGTGGCACTAGGAGCACCACCAACGGCATACGATAGGGCTACGACAATCTTCTCCCCCGAGGGAGACCTATACCAGGTAAAATACGCGTTCGAAGCAGTAAGGAAAGGATGGACCAGTCTAGGAATAAGAAGCAAAGAAGCAGTTGTTATTGCTGCAGAAAAAAGACAGATAACGAGGCTCCTAGACCTGGAGAGTATCGAGAAAATCTATCTAGTAGACGACCATATAGGCGTAGCGTTCGCAGGCATGGGGAGCGACGGCAGAATACTTATTGACCAAGCAAGACTAGTCGCAGTAAGACATAGGCTCCTATACGGAGAAAAGGCAAGCGTCGACTATGTTGCTCGAGCTATAGCAGACATAAAGCAAGCATATACACAGCACGCAGGTGTTAGACCCTTTGGCGTTTCGTTGATTTTCGGTGGAATAAACCCAGAAGGAGACACAAGACTAATTAAAACAGATCCAGGAGGACAATTCTTTAGTTATTATGCGGTCGCGATAGGAATGGGAGAAAGATACGCTACGGAGGTTCTAGAGAAAGAATATAATAAGGAATTAGACTTCGAAGGACTAGTTAAACTAGCCCTCAAAGCATTGTTCAAAGCAAGAATAGAAACTGGCGAGGAACAGCCCGCCGCGTTAGTGGATGAATTCCATAACTTTGTGGAGCTCGGGTACATAACAGTTGAGAAACCAGTCTTCAGGAAAATGAGTGCTGACGAGATACGGAAATAT
Source organism: Acidilobaceae archaeon (assembly GCA_027043945.1). Lineage (GTDB taxonomy): Archaea > Thermoproteota > Thermoprotei_A > Sulfolobales > Acidilobaceae > S143-63. Next base: position 71 of record JALUDS010000005.1, on the reverse strand, counting down.
GTTGATGCAATTAGCAATGAACTAACTAAATAACTTACATAACTCAATTATTTTAATTTATTTTTAATACA
>JALUDS010000004.1:1545-21682 GCA_027043945.1 Acidilobaceae archaeon | reverse complement strand
GGAAGCGGCCCTAAGAGAACTCAGAGAAGAAACAGGATACAGGGCAACCCAACTCATACCAGTAGGATCAGGATATGTATCGCCAGGTTACTCCACCGAGAAACTATACCTCTTCCTGGCCCCAGACTCCGAGCCGGGAGAGAGTAGTCCAGAGCCACATGAAATAATCCGACTAGTCAAAATACCGCTAGATGAAGCGCTCAAAATGATAGAGAGGGGAGAGATCGAAGACGCTAAAACAATACTATTACTATTAGCCGCTAAAGTAAGGCTAGGAATATAGACATCATAACTTTATCAATTTACAGCCTACTGAAGACTCCTATTGGCGCCAGGAGACTCATCGGTGAGTATAGAGTGATCACATCGCCTAGGCTAGCTATAGTATATAGCATGCGCGATATCGCAGGTTCCGGAGCTGCAAGGGCACTCCGTGAACTCGTAGATGCTGAAAAGGCTACTTGTCCGCCACCAGCAGAAGAATGCTGGATCCTAAACAACGGAGTTTATCTAGCGGGATACGATGAGGAGACCCTATACTTCACTTGGCTGGACATGTCTCCGGATCCGTCGGCAGATGCGGTAATTATCTTGTCACGACACAGTGCGAGTAGCGGCAAGCCTAGTCTAACGACTCATCATACCGGTAATCCTACGAGTGACTCTAGCTATGGCGGTGAACCCTATACATTATCCTTCTCGGCTCCCCCGCTAAGCAGAACGTTGCTTAGGAACTATCGGGAAGCAGCTGAGACAAGGGGGCTATTAGAGAGGTACGTTGTGACTCTTGAGGCAACTCATCACGGGCCAACATCGAATAGGAAACCGCTTGTCTTTATAGAGATAGGTAGTACACCTGAAGAATGGAGAGACGCGAAGGCGCAGGAATCTATGGCGGAAGCTGTTGTGAGTGTTCTTGAGCGGGGAATAGATAGGGATTGTCGTAGAGTAGCTGGATTTGGAGAGACTCATTATCCGGCGAAGTTCACCGAACTCCATCTCGGCGGTGACTACTGTTTTGGTCATATTATTCCAAAATATGCTTTCCAGAAAGGCGTAACCGAGGACGTTATAAGGCAAGCAATTTTGAAGACATGGCCTGGCCCGGCGGAGGCCGCTGTGATACGTAAGAAGAGCATAAAGAGTAGACATAGGCAGTTCGTAGTTGATGTAGTGAGTTCTCTCAGTGATGTCGAGGTCGTTATCCTTTAGTTTCCTGTACTGTTAGGGCTCTACATTCTCGTTCCCCTTCTAGTCCCACCGTATTTATTTTTCATTTATTAATTATTATTTACAGCTATCAGTTTACAAGAATACATGTAAGGATACAGCTATCCATGCAAAGAAGCCTTTTATTCTCGCCCTAGTGGGGAGGATAGAGTTTGACGTCTAGGGCATTAGTGTTTGATATTGGGACTACAAGGATAAAGGTTGGCCTCGTAGACTTGGAGTCCCTTAAAATAATTGATATTAGACAGGCCGAGTCTCAGGTTATTTATCCTGCCCCGGGACTGGCTGAACAAGACCCGGAATGGCTCTGGAGAACTGTGACGAGGCTTGCACAGGATCTTGTCTCGTCAAGCGATGGTAGGGTAGATGCAGTCGTCTTTGTTGCTTACATGGCTGGCTTAATACTTCTCGACGAAAATGGAGAACCGTTAACTAACTTGATTACTTGGCTGGATGAGAGGGCTGCAGGTCTACCCGAGAGTGTTTGGAGTGGTCTACTCCGTGTATCCGGGTACAATGTGTTTAGGCTACTAGAATTTCTAAGAATTACTGGAGGCGCGCCTAGCAGTACTGGAAAAGACGTTATCTCAAAGCTTGTATGGATCCGGGAAAACTTGCCCGAAGAATATGAGTGGGCCAAACATGTTCTGGGGGCTGTAGGATACCTAGTCTATAAGGCTACAGGCACGCCGGTGTATCCTGCGGACGATGCTCATCTAACTTGGCTCGCTGATACCAGGCGGATACCCCCAGAGTGGAGCAGGAAGCTATTCATGAGATACGGCTTGGACCCTGGTAAGATGCCTGCTATAATGCAGGCACACGAGATAGCTAGATCCTTAACTAAGCAGGCCAGCAGAGAGCTTGGCTTATCAGAGAATACCCGAGTATTAGTGGGTATGGGAGACGTCGCGGCCGTGGCACTGGGATCCGGCGCGGTAGAGGAGAACAGACTCCACGTATATCTAGGCACAAGTGGATGGACAGCGTTTCATACAAGGAAGAGGGTTCTCGATATTAGCCATTATATTGGGAGCCTTGTATCAGCCCGTCCCGGATACTATCTCGCAATAGGTGAGCAGGAAGTAGCTGGTGGAGCTGTAGACTGGGCAAGCAACCTATTAGGCTTCCAGAACGTAGGCGAGGCTCTAACCGCTATAGCGGAAGTACCGCCTGGAGCTAATGGATTACTCTTTGGACCATGGCTTTTCGGCGAGAGATGCCCGGTCGACGACCCTTATGCTCGTGGAGTGCTTATAGGATTCGATCTTAATACGGACAGGAGAGAAATAATGAGGAGCGTCGTTGAGGGCGTTGTGCTTAATACAGCTTGGGGATTCAAGTACGCTTCAAAGCTCTCAGGTAGTAGGGAGCCTGTAAGACTGGTTGGAGGACTGGCACGTAGTGAGCTTGTAGGGCAACTACTGGCTGATATGACAGGCTACATAGTAGAGGTTCCTTCTGCCCCCGAACTAGCTGGGCTAAGAGGTGGAGCCATGATAGCTGGCTTCGGCCTAGGATATTCTACCCTGGAACAATATGCGTCAAAGATAAAGATAGCTCGCCAGTATAAGCCTGGAAAACACAGGGAGACTTATCAGAAGCTCCTCGCATCATATACGAGAATGTATAAGAATGTGAAAAAGACGTTCCGCGAACTTTCACAGTTTAGACAACAACATTAGCTCTATACATTTCCTCTGGTCACGAAAATATCTCGTTTACAGCTATTTTCAATAATTCCTCTACCTTGTCGGGTTCAAGCCAGTATATTAGGAGATCCACTAGGTCTAGTCCCTCTCCCTCTCCACCTCCCGAGACTAATTGTTCCTTTACCATTCTGCCCATTAATGCGGCGGCTTCTCGGTCGTGGCCTTGTCCAAGCCCCAATTGTTGAATTATGCTCTCAACAAGTTGCCAGTTCCATTCCTCGGCCTCATCGACGAGCATTGCTAGGTCTTCTACGAACTTGTCCGCTGGGCCCTCTGCGTGTACGGGGCTTATCGTCATATGAAGGCTAGGGGGATATCCTAGATGTCTGTTGCCTGGCTGTGACTGCAGAATCCATCCCTTCTTTTTGAGGAGGCGTCCTAGATGGAATATGTTCTTCTTATCGCTTGTGAAGGCTAGGGTCCCTGCCTTTGGTTTACCGATAACATAGAGTGCGCCGGTATCGTTTATGCCTTCCTCAATGGTCCTCCTCGCCTTGTAGATTTTCTCTGCCATCCGGGAGTATCCCTCGTATCCCAGTAGTCTTGCTATTGTCCAGGCAGCTACGAGTGTACCCGCGCTTCTCGTTGAGAGGACTGCCTGGTTGACAAGCGGGTATCCTGGCCATGACGCGTTCACATATAATTGGCCTAGTCTGAGTTGCTTGTCCCTGTATAGGATCATCGATGAGCCTTTGGGTGCATAGCCGAACTTATGCATGTCCACGCTTATCGAGTAGACTCCTTCTACGTCGAATCCTATACGTGGTATTTCAGGGTCCTTCTCCCTAAGGAATGGAAGAATCATGCCTCCTAGGCATGCATCAACGTGTAGCCATACATCCTTGTCTTTCGTTGTGCTTGCCACTTCCTCCACTGGGTCTACTGTCCCATAAGGATAGTTGGGAGTGGAGACTACCACCATAGCCGTGTTTTTTCCTATAGCAGAGTCTATGTCTGCCGGATCTACTGTCCAAGTTTCATGATTAACCCTAACTATATTTGTCCTCATTCCGAGGTACTCGACGGATTTACGAAATGCTGGATGCGCTGTTTCGGGAAGAACTATCTCCGGCGTTGCATCTCCAGCTTTTTTCTTGAAGTATTCTCTTGCCGACTTGACGGCTAGCATTATGCTCTCGGTACCGCCATATGTGAAGGATCCAACGCTGTTTTCTCCTCCCTTAAAGATCCCTAGGAGGAACCTGGCGAGGTCTGTCTCATAGAATACTATGCTTGGATACACTGTGAAGTCTAGCATTGTTTTATCATAGTTTCTTAGAAGCGCTCCACGGGCATATTCTATTAGTTCTGGTTCTCCGGGATCGTATATGTGTGTGAATACTTTCCCCGTCCATGGATCCATGTCGCGGCTCTCGAATTTTTCTATCAGAGAAAACAAATGTTCCGTGGATAGACCCTTATAGTAGGACTCTTTCAAGGAGCATGCACCGATAAGGATAGGTATTATTGCTTGAATTAATCTCTAATGCCACGGCATTTATTCGCTATTGCCTTTATTGTTTCCCGGCATTTCTCGATGTTATCTCTACACTTGTCTGCTCTAATGAATACTATTTTCCCGATGTTCTCGAGTATTTCCTCGAGATGTATCTCGCGGTCATCTATATAGACTATGCATCCCGGCGGTATCCTTCTACCGCACTCTTCTTCTATTTTTTCGAGAACCTCTCGCATGTAGGAGTACTTGTCTGGTGTAGGCCTTATAGCGTGATAGTCAAACAAGCCGTTTATTCCAAGGGTTTCTAGTGCAGATAGCGCATGGCTTTGACGGTTCCAGCTAAGAGTACTAGTTAGCCCGCCCAGCTCCTTAACATATTTGACTAACTCCGCCATCTCGGGATACAGTCTCAGTTTTTCCCCGTTAGAGTCCATTATCATGCCCCCTCCTACGAGCTTGAAAGGAGGCCTCATATTAGACACGTCGAGATGAGTCCACATAGTACCGTCTAGATCGAAGAATACTATGAAGCTACATTCCTTACTTTTCTCGTTCATCTAGTATTCTCCCATGAAACAATGGACTCTTGTACGAATTTTACAATTTTGATCATTCTCTATCTGTAATATTTAAAGTGATTATACTGTTGAGGAGTGGTAGCCGGGCGGGGATTCGAACCCCGGTCACGGGGGCCAGAGCCCCGCATCCTGGGCCGCTAGACGACCCGGCTACCTGCGGCCACTATATTATCGTATCGTGTGACGGGTTTATTTAGTTGACGGCCATGTGATATCTACTCGTTATATTTATAAGGTGTTAGCCTTTCTCCTCGGGGTTTCTTCCTTATTCGTATTACGGGATTAGGTTCATTTACAGGGTCTCTCTGTGAGTGTACGATTATTCATCGTATTACCAGATGTGAGCGAGGCGAAGAGTGAAGCGCTTGCAAGGCTGGGTGCTAGTGGTAGTAGGCCTGATGTTTTGATTAGTTATACTACGGTCAAGTGGAAGCCTGTTAGTTTGGAGAGGCTTCGTGCTCTACGTAGGAGAAAGGTTCTTGGCTATGTTATGCTTGATAGTGGCGCTTATCATTTAATGAAGATAGGCGAGGAGGTAGATGTAGAGTCTTATGCAAGGGTTATAGAGGAGAATAGGGGTTTGTGGGATTTTGTTGTTGCACCCGATGTTCCTGGCGATCCTAGGGCTACTTTAGAGCGGACTCTTTGGTTCATGGAGTCTTATCGTGGTAGGTTCCTTCCTGTACTTCAAGGCGATAGTCCAAGAGACTATGTCTTGTTCCTGGAGGAGTTATCGAGCTATGGTGTTATGGATCGAGCATATGTGGTGGATGGAAGACCCGTTATAGGTGTAGGGGGACTAGATGGCTCTAAGAAGAGGGTTTCATTTGTAGCTGAAGTAGTGAATGAACTCTTGGAATATGACGTGCTTCTACATATTTTCGGCGTCGGGATACGGGTCCTCAAAGGCCTTAGGAGGCGAGGCCTCCTAAAGAACGTGTTCAGTGTAGATAGTAGTGGGTGGCTTGCCGAGATACAGTGGAGGCGTAGAACCGTATATGGCGCCGTAACCCCCGTTGAGGCGAACATACACGCGATACGAGGATATCTGGGGAGGGCTGAGGGGCTGGTATCGGTTTGAGGCCCGTGTACTCTCCTAGTTACCCAGGCCGTGCACGTATTCTTCTAATACTTCCATGTAATCAGTGCGTGAAATACGGTGATTACAGTCTATGTCCTAATTGGCGAATAATACTTCGTGACATCTGGGAATACGTGGACTATGGCATAATAGATCTCGCGGCTATTGACAGCTGTAAACCGGGGATTGTCCCTTGGGGGGAAGAACGTGACCTAACGTGGTGCGATATCTATCCAAGCTATCTTCTTTACTATCATAGGGAGCCTTGGAGACGTGGAATATTGTTCAATCATGTATATAGTGATCTGAGAGATCTAGTTTCACGTTATAGGTATATAGTATATTATGTCAACGTGAAGGCCTATCGAGAAGTCCTCGACAAAGCCAGAGAAAAAATAAACACGGATAGAATTATCTTTGCTGGGCCATCGAGACTTGATCCCTTATCGTATAGAAGTAGAAGAGAGCGTGCCAAGCTAAGGGGTATAATAGATCGTCTCAGGGAGAGTGTGCTAAGCTGAATTTTTCCTAGTTCATGGAGGATACTGGCTGTATATAGTATTGATCAGTATTACCATGTGATTGTTACTTGTATTGAATATAGGCTTGAATACTCTATAATAATAGTTTATTTTGTTCCACGAACCTTTAATATAGTGGGAGAACTGTTTGAGCACGATTCTAAAGGTTCCAGAGGAGCCGGTAGAGATAAGGGTAGCTTTGAGAGCTCTTCTCGAGGCTCAGGGGGGCAGAGCGAAGTATATAATATTCGCCGGGAATAGGCTTGCGAAATATCTCTGGGACCACTGGAAGGATGATTTACACAGGATGAACCTGAGGTGGCAGAATCTCCTTAAGAGCCTCTCACGCCATGCAGGAGAAGCCATAGAATGGATTATGGGGGAGAGAAGCTGGTCGGACTTCGTCGAGGTAATAATAGCTGATCTCGAGGCGCAGTCCACAGGTAGAAGCATTATCAAGGAAAGACGCAAGAAAAAGACCCTGATGGACTTCCTCTAATATTCTTAACCATATACCTTGCCCGACTCTTACTGTTCTCCTCTGACAGGCCTTAGCCTTTCCACCATTATCAGTAGTGGGATCCTCCTCTCTGGAGCAGCTAGACCTGTTAGTAGGGCTTCACCTCTACTTGGCTCGAGTTCGGGGAGCCTGTCTATGATCTCAGCAGCGGCACTTTCGACGCCCCGCTTTATGCTTGCGAGATCCTCTGGATTAGTTGTTCTCAACAGTATACTTGTCGCTGTTTGACTTAGTATGCTGGAGTCTACGAAGCTTGGCCTTTGTGTCACTAGCCACATGCTCAGGCCCCATTTTCTCCCTTCCCGTGCTACGCGTAACAGAGCGTCTTTGCTGGATTTCGATATTCCTGCAGGAGCTAGGTTATGGGCCTCCTCTACTACAAGAACCGTTAATCTGTCGGGATCATAATTTCTGGCATGCCTGTAGAATAATCTTCTTATCGTTAATCCGAGGAAAGTGTCTACGTCTCCGACGCTTGGAGGAGCTAAATGAACAATAGAAAATCCTGTCATTAATCTATTCATTAGTATATCAAACACTATGGTGTCTATCATATCGCTCGTCATTGTTGATAGTTTTTTTAATCTTCTAACTATACCATACCTAGTATTCTTATCTATTTTTATCGTTTTTGAACTCACATAGAACAATAGATCGCTAAGCATTTGTTTTAATCTATCTTTATAGCGATCGTCGTTTAAAACTTTACATATGGCAGATGTTTCGTTATCCTTAAAGGGATCAGCAACTTTCCACTTGTAAGCTTTCCATGCAATATATCTAAACAATGAGTAGTATAGATCCTTATTTCTTCTGTCAAGGAGTAAATTAATCATAATATCCTTTGAAGGTAATCCGTATTTATTAGTTATTTCTTTATTCGATAATAATTCCCTAAGTTTTATAGGATCCGGTACATTTAATTCGCAAGTGATTAAGAAAATTTTCAGTATTCTTTGAACAGTTTCTTTAACATTAGATACTTTCTCTAAATTATCCCAATTTCTAAATATAGAGTATAATAATCCTACTCCATATATATCCTCCCCGTGGTATAGATCAAGTATACCTGCAATCTCGTTTATTATTAACTCGAAATACTCGCTCTTTGTACCGCTTAATTCTATCATTACGTCCATATTCATAAATCCTGGGAGCGGCATACCTAATACTAGAAACCTAGAACTTTCTACTATGCTTGCAAAATTATTGTAATTAATTTTTGCCTTATTCCCACTTACATTATACGCATGACAGGAATAGGGGCTTATTCTTTCATACAATCGTTCGTAAGGAAAGACAACTAGTAGGTCTAGATCCTTGTTCAATCTAGAACTCAGCTTACATGCAAGATCTCTCATATTGTTCCATATGTCTTTTCTAGTTTCCTCCCAATGGCCTCTTGTAGTCTCATAAGGTACAATAATAGTTACTTTTTCTGGAACAGAGGGATCCTCCACAAGAGAATTGTAGCTACTTGGATCTAGCACAGCATCTAGTAGAAAAACAGTATTGCGGTCATCGTAGGGGTAACCTGTGTACTCCCCTGCAATGTCGAAAACTACTATTCCACCCTTAGGTTTATGCATGAGATTTCTTCTCTGACTTATCTCAAAGACTAACCTCTTTACTGTCTCTGTTTTACCGCCTCCTGTTTGAGCTAAAATACTCAGATGCGTGTTCAATTTTTCTGGGTTAATATAAATTCTAACTTGATCGGCTAAACTTAGTTTTCCTACATAAATACCTTTTGACTCGTAGTCTTTGCCGAGACTATGATGGATAATCTTCTCTAATCTTATAGGATCTGGTTCTATAATACTTGAGAAGGGTCGTGGTGGTCTCTCGTATGGTGATAAACGTTCAAGGTCTTGGTGACGTGTTATTTCTCCGAGTACTCTTAGCTCTACTTTCATTATACTGCTCCACTTTATTAGCTGGTGTGTTGGGCTGAGTAGTTCTAGGAGTACGCGGTTTGCGTCTTGGAGGCTTGTCTCGCTAAGGCTCTGGTAGAGTTTTCTTAGTCTTTCAACGTCGAGCGCGGGATGTGGGGTTTCTTCTTCTACGTTCACGATCATTGCAAGGTATCGTTTTCTCTGGCTGTTGTCTTCTATCTCGACTATTGTGCCGTACTTTACTATTGCTTCTGCTGGTCTTAGTATTATGCCTTCTACTCGGGTGTATTCGCGTATGCTTGTTGTGAAGCCTGTTATCGGTGTTTCATTGTTCAAGTCTTAGAACACCTCTATAATAGATGGTGGCGTCTGACAGAAAAATCTCTTATAAATGTTGAGTAAGGAGTGGCCCGTCTACTTAGGCTCTCTAGGAGGCCTGCTAGTGCCCCATATTCCCACTCGTTTATCCTACTCCTGGAGTCGACTACGAGTAGCTGTGGTGGGACTCCGTAGCTTGTCACCATTGCTTGGCTGACTACGTGGTCTAGGACCTCGGATATATCTGTTGTCTCCGAGAAGTATTCTACTCTGATTGGTGGAATCACTCTTATGAGCTCGGCTAGGAGCCTTCTGTCTATGCCTAGGCGTTCAGCGTTTTCTCGTATCTCGTTGCAGTCCGGTATTGCCTGTGTTAGGAGGTATCTTAGCTTGACGCCCGATGTATGGTCCAGTAGTTCATCTATTGTTATCGGGGGCTCAGCGTCCTTTAGCCTATTATTGTATGATTTCAGGAATCTTCTACTGTATAGCCAGCTCTTGTCCAGCTCTACGGTACTGGATGCTTCTAGTTCACCGTTACCTGTACCCCCATAGAAATAATTGTATAATAGTATGAAGTGACTGTCGCTTGCTAGGTTAAAGTGGTTTAGTAATTGTCGTTCGTAAATCCGTTCTATGAGATCTTCTACCTCTAGGTCATTGATTATATCTTCGAGGTCAGCGTCTTCTCTGGACTCTATTGATCTATCTATTACTTGGCGGAGATACGTGTGGGCGTCCCCCATGAAATGGGGTAGGGATGATATGCCTAGGTCCTCTAGACAGTGCCTTACGTCTCTTACTGCTTCCTCCAGTAATATGCCTGGGTTGAATTGTCTCCGCTGGGTATTTGCTACTCCTATAGTTACTACGCTTGCCTTTATGGATTCTGCGAGAACCTTTGCCAGTAAGTGTCTTCCCCTTGAAACATCCTCTGTTAGGCCGATGACTGTATGGTTTCCTTTCCGAGCCTCCCTCTTTATTTGACCTAGGATTGCCGCAGCGAGGAGTCCTGGGTTTACTTTTTCTGTTGCTCCACGTTTTACGGTTGCGGAACGTATGAGTTCTATCGTTGTTCTTGGATCTAATCCCGTGTATAGGAGTACGGCTTCTGCACTTTCTCGTTCAAGATCAAATATCGGGTTAAAGTATGTTCCTAGTATTTGTAGGAGGCTTCCGTGCCTCACTATTAGTCTTCTCCCATCTATCTCCGCTTCGAGTGGCGGAGTTTCTTGTAGCACTGATAGTATCATTGCGAGCTCTGCTACGTATAGGCTGGCCTGTCGTTTCCGGTCGTCTCCTCTCACTAGTAGGAAGGGAGGGCTACCCCTACTGTAGGGATAGAGTATCCTTTCCTCGAGGATCTCTCCGCTCCAGTATCTTAGCAGGACACTAGTTTTGAGTATGAATCCTTCTTCTACCCCGCTTGTACTACGGGCACTTCTGCTTCCTGTATCGATGTATATTTCTGCTACGTAGCGTGTTCCGAGTATGGGTTTCTTCTGTATCTTTGGCTTCCATTGTTTGTCGAATACTAGTGATCTGTCTTGTAGTATTTCTGTTCCTCTGGCTAGGAGTGTTAGAACGATTCCGCTCCAGGGCGGGGATACCTCGACGAGTTCTTCGTCGTATAGCATATTGTCCTCTCCTGTTGCTTGTCTATTTCCATGATCAATAGATTGTTCCTAGCGGTGATTATTATTGCTACTATTTTGTAAATACTCGGCGTTGCGGGCATGTGCTAGGATAGGGTAGAATCATGGTTAGACAAATATTTTGGGGAAAAAGGAGGTAGCCGGTTCTTTACCTTCCTTTGAACTTTGGCTTCCTCTTTTCTAGGAATGCTGTTACTCCCTCGATGACGTCTTCTGTGCTGAATAGTAGTCCGAATAGGTGTGCTTCTAGGCTTAGTCCTGCCCAGATGTTGGATTCTAGTCCGTATTCTACGGCGTATTTCGCGGCCATTAGTGCTAGTGGTGGCTTCTCTGCTAGCTTGAGTGCTAGTGCTCTTGCTTCTTGTTCTAGTCTCTCTGGAGGTACTACTTTTTCTACGAGTCCTATTCTGAGTGCTTCGTCTGCTGGTATCATGTCTCCTGAGAATATCAGTAGCTTTGCCTGTCCGCGTCCTACTAGTCTGGGTAGTCTCTGTGTTCCTCCTGCGCCAGGTATGAATCCTAGGTTTATCTCTGGTTGTCCGAACATTGTTCCTTCGGCGGCTATCCTTATGTCAGTGCTCATTGCTATCTCGAGCCCGCCTCCTAGTACGTAGCCGTGTAGTGCTGCTATGATTGGCTTTGTGTAGAACTGCATCTTTAGAGTTAGCTCCTGGAATCTCCTGGAGAACTTTGCTATGTCTATTGGGGTTACTCCGGCGAATGCTGTTACGTCTGCTCCGGCGCTGAATGCTCTTCCTTCTCCCTTGAGTATTACTACTCTTACGTCATTGTTGTCTTCTAGCTCGTCGAGGGCCTCTCCTAGCTCTTTGAGTAGCTCTGGGCTTAGCGCGTTTAGTCTCTTTGGCCTGTTGAGGACTATCCATGCTATTGGCTTCTCGATCCTTATCACTAGGTTCTTCTTCTTTATCTCTTCTACTTCTCCGTACTCGTAGAAGCCTTTTCCTGTCTTGCGACCTAGTTTTCCTTCTTCTACCATCTTGAGGAGTAGTGGCTGTGGCTCCATCTCTTCTAGGCCTAGTTCTTCTTTTAGCTTTTTGAGTGCCTCTACTATTTTGTCGATTCCGTACTCGTCAGCGAATTCTAGTACTCCCTTGGGCCATCCTAGTCCTAGTTTTACTGCCTTGTCAATGTCCTCTTTTGTGGCCACGTCGTTCTCTAGGAGCCATGCTGCCTCGTTTACTGCTGGTGCTAGTAAGAGTACTGGGTCTACTTTGCCTGCGAGGTCTTTGGGTATGTTCGGTCTAGCGTATTTTCCTGGTGCTGGATATGTGTAGAATCCTTTGCCAGTCTTCATTCCGAACTCTTTCTTCTCGAATTTCTCCTTTAGGAGTGGGCATGGTGTTGTCTTGAATCCTCTCTCGGCCATTGCTTGGAATACGTAGTAGAATACGTCTATTCCGCTGTAGTCGGATAGCTCGAAGATGCCCATTGGTAGTCCTAGCACGTATTTCACTGTGGCGTCTACTTCCTCGATGGTCGCTTTGCCCTTGGCTACTAGGTTGCATGCTGTGTTGATGAATCTTCCTAGGATCCTGTTTACTATGAATCCTGGTACGTCCTTCTTTACTACTACTGGTTGTTTGCCGAACTTCTTCGATAGTGCGACTGTTATTTCTACAGTTTCGTCGCTTGTCTTCTCGCCCTTTATTACTTCTACGAGTGGCATTAGTGGCGGTGGGTTGAAGAAGTGCATTCCTACGACTTTCTCTGGCCTCTTGGTGGCTGCTGCTATTTCGGTTATGGGGAGGCTGCTCGTGTTTGTTGCTAGGATTGCGTGCTCAGGCGCGTGCTCGTCTGCGAATGCGAAGAGTTTCTGCTTTATGTCTAGACGCTCAATAATAGCCTCTATCATGAAGTCTGTTTCTTTTAATACTTTCGCGAATTCCTCTGTGTATGAACCGTCTGGATTCAAGTTTACTACTGTCTTTATCCTTGAGAGAACTGTTTCCACAGGCTCTCTTACTACGCCTTTCTCGTATAGTTTTTTGAGGCTCCACTTGATTTTCTCAACGGCGTTGTCGAGGAATTCCTGTTTTATGTCTACTAGGTAGACGTTGTAACCTGCTATTGCTGCTACCTCGGCTATTCCATGGCCCATTGTGCCTGCTCCGACAACGGTTATTGTTTTTATGTTCTCGAGTCCTGCCATTTCTACCAACACCCCTCTGTCTGGGCTTTCCCCTTTGATGCTTAGGAGGGATCGTCTATCGTCAATTATATTTGGCGTATTTAGGGAATAATATCCCTGCGCTGTCTTCTTAGTAATAATACATGTTGTATAGATAGCTTTAAAACAGTCGAGCAAGCCCCCGTTAATGCGGTGAAATAGTGTGTCCGAGTACCTAGATCAAGTCAAGAGCATGGTCAAACCCGAGGCCGCAAAATACGGTCTAAAGATACTACCAAGAGGAAAAAGCAGCTTCAGCCTAATTAAGGGCGGACAGATATACATGACTATTAGAGATACCGGCGACAATATCGAGATATCGTTCGCTGGTAAGAAATACATGTATGACAAGTACTACACGAAGCCAGAGCACCTAGCACAGGTAGTATTCAACGTATTGGAAGCACAGCACCGCGAGGTAAAGAAAGAAGAGGAGTAACCCCGCGGCCTCTGTCCTAATACATTTTCACGGGCGATTCCTGGTTTTTCCCCGTGGCAGGGACATCCCTTCACGATATTTTAGTCTGTAAAGGGATAACGCGTTCTGGGACTATAACATATTCATGTATAGATAATAATTACTACATAAGCCTACATTATAGCTTTGGCTATCGACTAGCCAGTGCCAGCGAAATATGTGAAGAAGATCAGTGAAGATTGATGACTACAGCGGTGGATCAGGGAAGCATTGGACGCCAGTGGGAACGCTTGGACTACGGATAAGTATCACGGTGATAGGGCATGAATCTATCTATCGATAGAGACCGAGCTAGAAGAGCCTGGAAAAAACTGCTTATTGGTCTACTGTTGCTTTCGGTGTTGTCTGCAGGATCCCTGATGCATATTGTGGGCGGTCCAGGAAACCTTCTCGATATACTGCTAAGTATCAGGCTAGACGTATTATTGGCGTCGTTCAGCGTTCTGTTTATCGCCGAGATAGTTAAATCGTGGAGACTAACCCTTATAGGCAGGCTCCTAGGATTCAGGATCCCTGTCAAGGACAGTTTACTAGCTAGAATATCTGGAAGATTCGTTGGCGTACTGACCCCTGCCTATGCCGGGGCAACTCCTACACGTGCAATCATAATATCCGCGTATACAGGGCTCTCTCCAGGTAATAGCTTCGGGCTAAGCGTCTATGAGAGCATCCTTGATAGCTTTATACCGGTGTTCTTTTCACTACTATTGTTGATTCCGCTTCTCCCAGATTCGTGGCTCTCTGTTCTAGTCGCATTATTTATTCTGGGCATGTGGATAGGCGGGATAGGCTATGCGAGTACTGATAGGATAGAGAGCTTTCTCAGGCGAATAAATGCTCCCGAGGAACTCGTCTGCTATGTTTCAGGCCAGCGAAAACTGTTTCTGAGCGCCATAAAGAGCAGTACGAGTACAAGGATTCTCTTCCCCACTATAGCGGTGACACTTCTCTCTCATGTGATAGAAGCATATGCTCTCTATATTGTCCTAACAGGGCACTTCTCCCTAGTCGATCCAGTCTCCTTGATAAAAGCATTCATACTACTAGAAGCCTCCTACGTTCTCACGATGAGCCCTACTCCAGGAGGAAGCGTGTTCTTCGAGTATGGGCTCTCGGACATAATGAACAGCTATAGCCTTGTGTTATGGAGGGTAGTCTTTCTCCTCTTCAGCATATTACCTGGGGCAGTAATACTGGCCGCTATAAAGTCTGTGCGCAACTATATTGAACAGGCCCTTGTTAGAGAGGTGAAAGACTGTGCGTCTAACACAGATAACGAAGATATATGATATGCATTGTCACGCATACGAATTTGATTCAGATGAAATCATAGAAATCCTCGAGAAGACCCCGAGCCTTAAAATAGTGGCTGTCTCGGACGATCTCGAGAGCTTCCATAAAACGCTAGAACTCCACGACATCTTTCCAGAAAAAATAATCCCATGTGCAGGCTTCCATCCCTGGAATGTAGGAAAACTAAGCCTCCACGAGGTAGAAGAGGTTATCCGCCATGCCTATAAGTATGGCATACACTGTATAGGCGAGGTTGGTCTCGACAAAAAATTCGTTGACCTCAACACGTGGCCTACACAACAAGCCGTATTTACTAGGTTTCTCCAGGTTGCTAAAGAGCTAGATGCCTATGTAACTGTACACAGCCCGTACGCGTGGAGAGAAGCTTTGACGTTAATGGTCGAATTGGGCGTCGAGAAAGCTATGTTCCACTGGTATACGGGGCCTTTGAACCTAATAGACGAGATTGCATCGTCGGGCTACTATATAAGTATAAACCCGGCCTTGAAGATCCAGTCAAAACATCGCAGGGTAGCGGAATATACGCCTCTGGAACATATGGTCTTTGAAAGCGACGGCCCCTATAATTATAGAGGGCTCAGGTTATCTCCCATAATGATACATGAAACAATAGAGGAAATCGCGTCACTAAAGAAGGTATCCGTCGATACTGTTCTTTCATATGCTTCATTGAATAGCGAGAGACTACTCTACGGCTAGAGTATTTCCTTACTCTATTATTATACAGTCTACTGTGTCCTTCTCTGCAAGCCAGACTTTCTCTACCCGGAGATCATAGTTGTAAGGTCCCTTCCTCTCTCGTGAGCCCCTTAGACATAGTTTTTTCCTGTAGTGTGTCGCGTCTACAACTAGAGTTTCTGCTTCCCCTCCTTCGAATGCTGGATGGAAACCATACTTTTTTGATGCCTCGAGTATCTCCTCCAGTAAGTCCGGGGTAATGGGTCTTCCCAGGATCTCTGGCTTTAAGCCATATGTGCTTATTCGAGTTATTATGAAGATGAATCCTTTGTTTACCAGGAGTTTCATGTACTCTACCGGATCCATTTGCCATGCTGGAGCGTATACTTCTGTACCAGTTTCCTCGGATATACGTTTTATCCTCTCGTATTGGTATCTGCTGGCTAGAGCCCCTACGACTATGGTATCATAGTTATATTCTTTTTTGAGTTGTTTTAGTATGTTGAGTAGTTCTTCTACTTCTTTTTCTTTTTCTCCTGAGACCTCGGCTACCACGAGCCTGTCTCTGAGACCTATCGCTTCGGCTTGTAGTGTAGTGTAGTCCACAAGAGGCGTGTGGAACATCCAGCTATAGTCTTGGCGTGGTCTAATCGATAGTATACATGCTGGTTCCCAGCCGTTCTCTAGTGCTCTATATAATGCATAGTTGCTGTCTTTTCCTCCGCTTAGAAGACTACAGAATTTCTTCATGTTTGATTTTTCACCTTTTTCCTATACTTTCTCGTATTGTTTCGTCGCATTTCTCTTTGAGGGACACGATGTCTTGTATTGGATATTGTTGTTTGACTCGATAGTTTATTACTTCGTATTTTTCGCCGTTACCTACTAATAGTACTACTGCTTGACATCTATCGGTTAGCTGATAATAGCATAGCTTGACGTCTTCCTGCTCTATACATGTGAGGGGCTCTTTAGATGGTTGAGGAGTTTCGATAAGGAGATACGTATCTATGGAATAGAATATAGAGCCATCTACTTCTATTATGACGGCTCTTTCATGCCTGGTAAAGTATTCTTCTCGAGTCGTTGGTTTTTCTTTCATTGTAGTTGTCCGGCTCCCTAGGCTACTCTTCTTGGAATATTGGTGTAGCTATTTTTAAGTCTCTACCGCAGAATGGACACTTATATTTTAGCATCCTTGCATCTGCTGCACAGAAATATGCTCCGTAGTCTTTGGCGCAGTGTGGACAATAATAGACTACCTCTATTTTTCTTACCGAACCTGGCTGTTGTCCGGTTAGGCTTAGGTATCTACCGCATACGCGGCATCTAACTGTTACCCATCCTACGTGTCCGTGTGCGTTTGTTCCCTTGTCTAGGCCGAGCGTCATCCTCTTCACCACATCGAGTGTCATAGACAATTGGATTTAAATCCTACTATCTACTACGAACCCTTACAAGGCGCGTGTAAGAGGAATATGCGTATAGCTAGATTAGTGAATAGAAGGGGTGTAGATAGGTCATGAATGCTAAGCTGATAATCGCCGCATTGTTCATATTGATGGTTATTCTTGGAGTGACTGGCGTAGTCTTATACTATAAGAGTCTTGCACCTTTGAGAGATGTTAAGGAATGTACGACTGTGGGAGATGTTCTTGACCGTGTAAAGTATCTCGAGTACAATATAACTGATCAGGAAGGTAACTTCTATCTTGTCAAGGTCTACAATGATCCAGCAACTAGATCTGGAAGCATCGAGTATTATGGTAATAATACACTTATCGCAAAAGCCTCATATACCTATGGGACCAGGCTCGAGTCGTTCAGCATTTCTTATCTCGATACTAATACTAGCATGAATGCAAGTGGGACGAACATCTATATCTTCGAGGATAAGTTTTACACCAGCCTTAACATGACATATAACGAGACAGTAGGTATCACTGGTGCCGAGCCTTTCCCCGGTATTGCTCCTATATACATGATATGCTATGTAGGGAAGGCAAATGATATCAACTGGGATTACTATGCGAGCATAATCAAGCCTAGAAACTACACGCTTGGAGTCATGGATGTCCAAGTATCATATGCGAAAACCCTGTTCCTAGGAGAAGAAACTGACGCTCTATTAGTGAGGCTTGTTAGGAGAGGAACCGCCATTAACATGTGGACTTATCCATTATATGAGTTCGTGCTAGTCGACTATAATGGTCTCGCTGTCGCGAACACGATAGTAGTTGATATAGCAATGCCGCAGTATACTAACACTTTCGTGTTCCATCTTGTGGACATACAGCTCGCTGGCTAATCCATTTTCTTATTATTAATATGTCCGGTTAAGCACGTATTAGTTCCTCAGTACCCTCTCTCCACGTTGATTTCATCTCTACCTCCACAAATACACTATCCATTAATATAGAGTAATACCGGTGAAGCAACATGCAGATTACACACCTAGTACTAGTAGGTCCGGATCAGACACTCTACGAGAAACTAAGAGTCGTAACGTTCAAGATAACTCCAAGCGAGCTAGAACAAGTAGACAGACTAGCCCGAAAAATGGGTATGAGCAGGAGCGAGCTTATACGGTATGCACTCAACAAAATCCTAGAGGATCTCGAAGCCAACAGACAACCTAAATAACCCCTACCATAATTTATGATACAAGGCACGCCGCCGTAGCTCAGCCTTGGCAGAGCGCCGGACTCATACGGCCTGCAGAGTCCCTGCAGGTTCCGGAGTCGATAGTCCGGGGGGCCTGAGAGATCCGGAGGTCCCGGGTTCAAATCCCGGCGGCGGCACCACTCTCCAGGCCCCCAACAAATTTCCATATTATTTCTCGTGCAATTGTGAATGAGGAGAATCTGGTACTGATAGTCTTTCTGTGCTTGTATTTTTAATATTATACTTGTTTTATGTAAAATACATAATTATATTAAAAATACTTATTGTTAAAATAATATACAGCAGAAATAAATAGGCCGGACACTATTACATATATTTAGAGGGAGAGGGATAGAGGAGACAATAATGTTATGGGGCTCACTAGTACAAAAAAGACTAAAAGTGTCACTATCAAAGGACACAACAAGACTAGTAGACTACTACATCAAACATACCGGGAAAGACACAGATAACGCCATAGAAACCCTAATAGGCCTAGGCTTCGAGTATTGGACAGCTAATCTTCAAACATCTCCACTAGCCTCCGAGCTAGTAGAGGACAATCTCCGTTACCGGACTCTACTACTCGAGGCGTCAGAGAGAATACGAACATTAACAGTGATAATATCATCCTTGCTTAACGATCTAAACGAAAATTGCGAAAACTGTTATACAAAGAAGCATAAACGAATTGAAAACTATATTAACAGACTCTACGAATACTGCTCTATGCTAGTTATAGAAGCTACGACAAAGAAATAGCGGGCTATCCGGGAAAAGAGCCTAGGCCTCTATCCTTTACTTTTTGAGTAAAAACACAGTTATAGTTCCTCGATAACCGGTTATAGCGAATCCGGCTTAGGCCGGATCAAGGACCAGTAATCAATGGCCTCGATAATCGTAGCGATCGAGGTGTAGAACCGTTGACAACCGAAAGCCTAATGGAGCCTGTGCTCATCGGGTTGCTCCAAGGACTCCTAGAATGGCTACCCATAAGTAGCTCAGGACAACTAAGCCTGATCCTTACCCAAATCCTAGGAATATCGCCAGCCATAGCATACAGATTGAGTATAGCCTCTCATCTGGGAACCGGACTATCAGGCGCGGTTATACTGAGAAGAGAACTACTACGGGCTCTACACGAACTGAAACTCTTAGAGATAATAATACTCCCTGTGATCGTCGGAGCACCAATAGCATTGTTATTAGAAAAACAAATCACAAACCTACAAGGTGATTTATTTAACTTAATGATAGGAGCCTTACTTCTTGCAACAGCCTTCATAGTATACAAAGCTAGATCTGGCGGTGGAAGAAAACTAGAAGACCTAACCCTAACAGACTTGATCATCCTTGGAATAGCTCAGGGACTTGCAGCCCTACCGGGCCTCTCTAGAAGCGGCATAACAATAGCTGTACTCCTTCTAAGAAATGTGGATCCAATCGACGCTGTCAAGGCTTCATTCCTCACAGGTATCGCGGCAACAGGCGCAGCAGCACTTTACGAACTTATATCCTATAACTTTGAATACTGGAATATGGCTATGGCGGTGGCACTAATGCTATCATCATTATCTGCTGGACTATTATCAGCTAAGTCAATGCTTGTCCTTGCCCAGAAATACAACAAGGAAATAACGATATTCGCCGCGATAATAGGCGTTCTCGCAATAATCTCCGCAATACCAGCATTCCTATAAAGCTATGCATAGAGAAACTAGGACATGAAAAATTTAAACCGCCAAAACTTATCTATGAGATACAGGACGCCGCCGTAGCTCAGCAGGCAGACCCGACATAGGAACCGCTGCGCGGGGCCTACAGCGCTGGCCTTGTAAGCCAGTGG
>JALUDS010000004.1:0-1445 GCA_027043945.1 Acidilobaceae archaeon | reverse complement strand
AGGACATGAAAAATTTAAACCGCCAAAACTTATCTATGAGATACAGGACGCCGCCGTAGCTCAGCAGGCAGACCCGACATAGGAACCGCTGCGCGGGGCCTACAGCGCTGGCCTTGTAAGCCAGTGGTCGCGGGTTCGAATCCCGCCGGCGGCTCCAATCCTATTAATTTACTTAAAAATATATGATCTAGTCACCCCAGGATTTTGCACCAATAAGTAATTCTACGCAGTCAATGAATATAGTTTCTGATTTAGCAGCCCTATTCATGATCTTATAGAGTTTATCCCTGTTTCCTTATAATTTTCGCAAGTTTTAATTATAACATGCCTAACAGGCCTATTCAAACTTGCATTATAACACTATTTTGTTATTATGGAATTCAAAAAGTGTTGGAAAACCTTCTTGATTATATAAGTAGGGCTTCCTACAAATTGATAGTTGGGATAAGGTATGCCAACTATTGAATTTAGAATTAGATACGATAGAATTGCAGATGCACTATATATAAAGTTTAAGGATGATAAAGTTGTAGATTCTGACGAGGTTGCTCCTGGAGTAATAGTTGATTATAACCAAAATGGCGAAGTGATAGGAATCGAGATACTTGAGTTTTCTAAACATAAGTTGGATCTTGTAGAGTTGGTGACAAAAGGTCCAGGCATATTGGTGACTGAAGCTTGAAAATACGCTATTCACTTCACGCACTAGAACGTATGAAACAAAGAGGAATCGACAGAGAACTTGTTGAAGAATGTCTAGCGAACCCTGATAAAGTAGATCACCTAAACGACGTTTATCGTTGCATTAAGAAGCACGGAGAAAAAGTACTAGTAGTCATCTATAAGAGATTCCATAATACCATATTAGTGATAACTACATTCATTTCATCTAAAATTAACAAATATCTATTCTAAATATTTTAGAATAAAAGCACACTTTGTCAGCTATTATAAAACTTCAATATCATCTTTCATCACATTTATTGTGTTGCTGGCCTTGTAAGCCAGTGGTCGCGGGTTCGAATCCCGCCGGCGGCTCCAATCCTATTAATTATTATTACCAAGTGACAATTACCCCCCCAACTGCTATAACTATCCTAAACTACGAAACCTGGACGCTAGCACGCGTAACGTTAAATATGGCTCTTAATTTATCTCTATTATCGTGAATAACTCCTTGTCTTTTTTCAACGCTTTTAGTATTAAGTGGGCCTTGTTCTCTAGAAGAGCTGTTTCTTCTATTTTTAATGGTTCCTGTATCGCCATGGTAACTAGTGCGGGTGTTCCCCATGGAGCAAGGTGATAGTTTCCTACGAGCTTGTTTTTCACTAGGTGTTTCATATATGCATCTAGTCCCTCAGTCTTTATCAGTGTTACATAGCCTGTTATTTTATAGAATCCGTCTTCGCCTATGAGTTTGTTCTTATCTATAATTATGTGGGGTT
>JALUDS010000003.1:0-21685 GCA_027043945.1 Acidilobaceae archaeon | reverse complement strand
TGCTCTATTTGTTCTCCTACCCCAGTAGACCCGTGCGAGTGGTATGACGTATACGAAGCCCTTTACAAACTTCCTTTTCTTATCGTCTGCCACTAGCCTTCACCTTTCCTCCTCTAGTTCAACTATCTACCACTACTTCTTAAGCTTGCTTACTCTCCAGTGCCGCCTCTTCGGGTTCATTGTAAATCTTCTCATTGTCTTTATGATGACCCATGCAGGCACGGCACTATTGCTTTTTGTCGCCTTTGCGAGCCTTAGCTTCCTCCCTAGGGGCTTATTCCGCGCCATCTACTCCACCTCTCTCCATCTAGAGCCTTACTTCCTCTTGAACTTTATCTGGAAACTACGCCTAGTTCGACTGTCGAGCTCGAGTAATAAAGCTTTAACTTGTTCGTCCGTAACAGGAGGCACTAGCCTCCCAACCTGCACAAGTTGGATAATGGCGTCTTCAGCGGCTTTAGCTAATTCGGGCTTGACGAGTTTAAGATTTGCAAGTCTCTCCCTGGCTTTCTCTGTTAGAATTCCTCTTAGAACAGCTTGTCTACGTGCTTCCATTTCTGCTTCAAGCTTCTTGCGCTGTTCCTCTGCCTCGAGTTGTTTTCTTAGTTCCATTAATTTCCTCATCCTTAATTCTTCTAGTTCCTTGTCGTCGTATGACACTGTGAATCCACCGTTTTTAGAAGTGTATACTTTAGGAATAATAGTATATTTGTCTTCCTAACGCCGGACTTATACCCGGAGGATTTCTTGGTGAATATAATGGATTCCCCAAGCTACTTTATAGCTAGCTCGAGAAGATGAGATAGGAGTTGTGAAGAAGGTTTACTCATAGATTTTTAGTTCAGGACGTTTCTCTACGAGCTTCTTGAAGATCTCCTTAGCGGTTTTATCGAGGAGGCTTCTGCCTGCTGGCGTAAGTGTTCTTCCTTTCCTAGGAACTTTCCTCACTAGACCCGCTTTTTCTAGCTGTTGCAGTATTTTTCTTGGAATGCTTCCCGAACCCTTCCTGAAGTGCTCTGGCGCGCTACCCCTGTTTTGGCGTCCTCCGTATATGGTTCTGAATGTCTCGATTCCTATTGGCTCAGGTGATTTATAGAGTTTTCTTAGTATAGATGCTGCCCTTACATACCACCAGTCTGGGTCCTCTGGTGGTTTTTCTTTGTGAACGCCTGTTTTCGCATAATATGCCCATGCAGGTGGTTTAACGTATTCTCCGTACTGCTCCTTTAGTATTTTTGCGAGTTCTTTGATTAGCTCGTCCGCTGGAACCTCAAGTGCTGTTACCATGTTTTCTCATCCCCAGTCCTAGACGGCGAGGTATCGGAATTTATATTCTATTTGGAGTCCTTCCGTCCAGCCTTGTATAGGACGAAGGTACGACCCCTTATACCCATTAATCGGGCACCTGTCTTCTCTGCTACGAGTCTCGCTATGCTTCTCCGATCAAGGCCCTTGTCCTCGTCAATCCCTGTCCGCAGTATCTTGACTTTTACGACTCCCTTCGACTTTAGCCGGGTCTTGATTTCCTCGATTACGCCGGACGTTACACCGTTCTTTCCAATGATAACATCTGGACTAGAATGGTATGCTTTCTTGACTTTCTCTCTTATGCTTTCCGTCATTCCTTCTCCCCGCTTTATACGGATACCTATGTATCCAACCGCATCTAGCACAGGTAATAACAATATATGAGAATCTCCCCTGTGTTCTAAGCCTTACACGAGATGTTATTCCTGGTATGAGTGGAAGACCACAGTTCTTACATAGGCTTCGCTTGATGTCCCTTGGAAGCCTAGTTCCTGTCTCTTTCGAGAGTTTTTTGATGTAGTTTCCTAGGCTCGCCGCATAATCAAGTCTTCCTTTCTCTGTTTCTTCTACTGCTAGCTTATAGAGATAGTGTACTCGTTGCCTCACAAGGTCACGGTATATTCTTAGTATTTTCCTCCTATATTGTCTCTTCCTCAACTTTCTTCAACTGCCTCCTGTAGAGCTCGAATAGTTCCTGTTCAGTCGTCGCATCCTCGGGGCTCTTATCTGGTCTCCACCGTATAAACCTTGGGAATCTTATGGAGATTCCTACTCCAGACTTTACTTGTCCGAGGCAACAGGTATGAAGTGGTGATAGCGTTAGCTCTGCTCCCAGGATCTCCGCCACGTAATAAGGCTCTATCCATACGTCTGGAGTAATCCTCGAGTCTACTCTTGGATGTTTATGCGGGATAATATGTGGTTTCAGCATATCCTGCATCTTCTCTAGATCTTCATCAGTAAAGCCTGTTGCAACCTTACAAACTGTTCTGAAAATGTCCTTCTCCGGGTTATACGCGGCCATCAGTAGACTACTGAGCTTCCCGCCTCGTTTTCCTTTTCCATAGAATGCTCCGACAACAACTAGGTCTACGGTGTCGGTCATTTCGCTCTTATAGTCTTTCTTGAGCTTTACCCATAGCCATCCTCTAATACCTGCGCGATAAATGCTGCCTTCGTGTACCGCCTTTACCATTACTCCTTCTGCGCCGTCTTCTATTGCTTTCAGGAAGAAGTTCCATAATTCGTCTGGATCACTTGTTTCGATGTATTGGGCTATTGTGAAGGTTTCGCCTGGCTCGATGACTTCGAGTAGATTTTGTCTCCTGACAGGGAGTATTTTTGCTGTGAGGTCTTCTCCGTCTCTGTAGAGGATGTCAAAGAGGAATACGGCGACGGGAACTTCTTTCATTATCTTGTGGATGTCGTGTTTCCTTTTTCTTTGCATTAGGACCTGGAACGGCTGTAGCTCCAGAGTATTCGGGTCTATGGCTACTATTTCTCCCTCGAGTATTGCCTCTTCGGCCTTGACGTGTTTTCTTACCATTTCAACTACGTCTGGATACATTCTGGTTATGTTCTCAAGCCTTCTCGAAAAGATCCATATTTTTTCTCCTTGCTTGTGGATTTGTCCTCTTTCCCCATCATACTTGTATTCTACTATTGCCCTGCCTCCAACCTTTCGTAGGATCTCGTGGGGGTCTCTCCCCCTCTCTGCTAGCATGGGCCTAATGGGTACTCCGACTACTGGGTGGATGTCTTTGAGAGAGTCTATTCCCTTCTCTGTAAGGAGTCTCGCAATGTATCCTAGGTCTGCCCGGAGATTATAGGCTCGCTCAATTATTTCGCGTGCATGGACTCCTCCCCCATAGATCGAGGCGAGCGCATCCATTACGGTAGCGTCTCCTATGCCTACTCTCAGTCTCCCTTCAACAAACCTGACTATATAGCGTGCCTCCAGGGGCTCCGCATCGCTCAGCAGTCCTGCAAGGAGTCTTAGCTTAAGGTCGCGGCTGTTCTCTCCTTGTGCATAGGCGATCCTCATCAGCGTATTGTATACTCGTGATATGGTTAGGGGCTCGACTTCTTCCTCCATAAACGCTAGGAGACCCGCTTGTCTACCCTTCGTCTTCTCCCTATACCTGATGGCTAGTTGCTCAGCCACTGCTCCTAGGTCGCCTATTCTATGATATAGTTTAACGACCTCGGACTCTGGCACCTTATAGGCTAATGCTATTGATTTTATCAGCAGTTTCTCTCCTACACCTAGCTCCGGTATGTCTTTCCACTCGGGCCCAAGCTTTCCCTGTATAAGGTATACTAGCTTGTCTATTACGATAGGAGGAGTCTTCTTGAATAATTTAACGAGCGTAAGCGTCAGCTGGGTTCTACTAGATATCCTCTCCATTACGTTGAATGTTCTTGCTACCTCGATAAATGGGAGATCTGATCCATTTTCTTGGTTCATTTTCCCCGCCTCAGGAGTAGTCCTCTATTAGAGGAGTATTGGTGCTCTCAAGACTCTCTACTAGTATATCTACCGTCTAATAATAAAGGTGACTAGACTATATTTGCTTGTAACCAGCATATCTAGAGAAGGGCTATGAAGAGACCCGGCAAGGCCGTTAGTGATGCGGGTAAACCCTGGTTACCGAGCCCCCACGTAGCGAGGCGATAACATAGAATTATCCTTCTTCCTCTGAACCTGTCTTGTCTTTCCTGGCCTTGTATAACTGATATAATAACTCGATTGCATACTTGAGTGTCGCCTTCGATTTCAATAAGTCTAGGGTAGTCGTTAGATTAGCTATCCTTATCTCTGCAACCGATCCATCAGGCTTAGTCCTCACGATAAGAGACGCTCTCTCATCTGGCTCTATACCTTCTCTAGCCTGTTTATCCTGTATTTCCTCGACAAACGCCTGTAGATACTCTTCTATATCGGAAGGCATACCGGTCGGAAACTTCGGAACAGCTCTTACATAGCCTTCCCCTCTAAATACCTTAGCGATAAGCTTCTTCCCGACCTTTACATCCTCAACCTTCTCTGAAGGATTCACTTCCGGTTCAGAATAACCTTGCTCAACTATTGCTAGGAGTGTCTTGAGCATCTTGAGTTCTTCTTCAAGTAGGCTTATTCTTTGTTTTATCCACTCTAGTAGCTCGTCCTTAGCGGCATACTCTTCTTTTTCTTTAATAGTGCTCAATACTTCGACACCCAGAAGAAATATTGTGTGGTTTTTTGCTTAGACCGTGAGACCTGCTAATACTAAGGTAATACCTAGAGTGACCCTGGGTCAGGGTTCTTCATGAGTTTCCTGATATTATCGGGTATTTTATCCTGGTACTCTTTGAGGAATTTCCGGTAGAGTTTTAGGTCTCGATACTTGTCGTCGAGCATTACAGGTATCCTGTTTACGATAGGGTACCAGCGTCCACAGTTTGTACATATGATAAGTCCTGTTGTTATTCGTTTCCTGGCACACTTCTTACATTCTTCGATTGATACTTCTGAGGCGGGTTTTCTATGTAGACCGCAGTAGTCTCTACATCGTACTTTTTCTACATCTATAGTTGTATCTTCTTCGATTTCATGTATCGGGTATAGCACTAGCTTTTCGCCGTATGCCTTGCATACGGGGCATGCAAGAACGTCTAGGAAATACCATTTCATTTCTGGCTACCTCTTCTTACATTCTTCTACTATGGTGCGGGCTTTGCTGACGATGTCTTCTACTTTCTCCTTTATCCGCGCTTCTGCCATTATTCTTACTACGGGTTCTGTTCCGCTGGGTCTTACGAGCAACCAGAAGTCGTCCCCTATTACTTTTACTCCGTCTATTGTGACGAGTCTGTATTGCTTAAATGCTTCCGCTGTCTTTTCCACTGCGCATAGTGCTTCTTCTCTCGAAGCCGGTATTTTCGTCTTGATCGTATAATAGACCGGTAGTTCGTCGACTAGGGAGGAGAGCTTTGTATTGTATTCTGCGAGCATTTCTAATAGCAGTGCTGTCTTCATCGCCCCGTCTCTCACTATTTGGTGAGGCGTGTGCATATAGCCTCCGTTCTCTTCGAAGCCGGAGATCGCGCCTCCATCTCTGATAATCATGCGTGATATTGTGACGCTCCCTACAGGAGTCCATATGACCTCAATGCCTCGGGGCCTTAGATAATCCTCTACTACTATACTACTCGACACACCGGTATAGACACGTCTCGGGAGTTCTGGATGTTTCTCTGCAACGTATGCTGATAGGAGTGCCCCGTCCCTGTCTCCCCAGAGTATTCTACCCTTATCATCTCCTATTATCGCCCTGTCAGCGTCTCCGTCATGGCCAATTATGAGGTCTGCTGAGATTTCGCGGAGGAGCGCTATCGCTGGTTTCAGTGTTATAGGTGAGGGCTCCGGCTCTCTTCCAGGGAATAGGGGATCTAGGTTACAGTTTAAGCTAGCATACTTGACTCCGAGGCGTGAGAGTACTTTTGGCGTTACTAGTGAACCTACACTGTTGGCACACTCTATTACGACCTTGAATCCGGCACTCGCAATCTTCTCTTTGTCAACTTGTGATACTATAGCTTCTACATAGTTCTCGATAGCGTCGGCTCTAAAGAGTGGATCATTAACGTATGAGCGCCACTCTAGTCTTGAGGCATGGTTCTGGAAGTAGTATGATTCTATTATCTCTTCGTCCTCGTGGGGAATTTCCACGCCGTCCCCGGCGATTACCTTTATACCATTATACTCTGGTGGATTATGGCTTGCAGTTATCATTACTCCTCCGTCGAATCCTAGAGTTTTTACATTATATTGGAGGCCAGGCGTTGGTATTAGATCCGCGTCGTAGACCTTTATTCCTTCAGCTAATAGCCCAGATATTACTGCGCGTTTAATCATTGCACCCCCGCTACGAATATCTCGACCCACAAGTATCCGAGATCCTTTGCCAAAGTATGCTCCTATAGCTCTTCCGAGCCTCAGCGCCATTTCTGGAGTGAGTTTTTCTCCTATGATTCCTCGAACTCCATCCGTGCCGAACAACTTGGCCATGACTGTTACCCCCAGCCAATTAGTCCTCTCTCCCTAGAGATATAGTTAATAGTGTCGTTGATAACGCTGTCGAGCTGTTTCTGTCTTTGGATAATGAGTTCTCGCGATGCATCCAATATCTCGTTCTCGTTAACTAGTTTTACTCTGAAGGAGTCAGGGTCTATGAGGTCGAGGCTTCTTAGCTTGAGTTTTATCCCTGTTATATCGTTTGAGACCACGAATCCAGGCATTCTCTTCCTTATGCTGTCCTCGTCGCATCCACACATGAAGTTTAATGGAGCTATAACGACTGTGTCCACGCCTAGCATTTCACCCGTTGTGAGCGCACCGAGCAGGCCGGTTTCCGTCACTATTCTTGCAGTAGTAGTTGTTCCTAGCGCGAATCCCAGTATCATGTCTGCCTGTTCCACTGCCCATGCAAGATACTCGTCAGGTATGTATGATACGTTGACTCCATGAGCCCTTATCTCCTTGGCGATCGTTACTCCCGCATTCAAAGGATACTTTTTGCTAACATACACTTTATGGATCTTGTATCTAAGACTCCCTATTATCTTCGCCACAGTATGAGTGTGACTCATAACAACGATTACCGCGTCGTGAGGCAGATTTTCCGCCAATCTACTGCTTATCTGGCCGAACGTTCTATCGCTTAGAGTGAAGAATCTGGCAGTGACGCTTGCAAACGTTTCAAGCCATTTCTTAAATTCTTCTTTACTCCTTCCACGCATGATCTCTGTAAACTTCCTAATAAGCAGACAGATGCTGCATACGGGTCCCAAGAATGACGCTTGCTTGCAGGCCATGGCGATACGAGCGTACCTGTTCTCCAGGTTCTTAGGATTACTCTTCGAAAAATACTCGATGATATCTGACACGATTATTTCCGCGAGGTCTAGATAATCATAGTATTCTATATGTGCTATGTATTGAGAGATCCTTGTAGTTATATCTCTAGTACCTTTAAGGGACAATAGTCCGTGCACCTTTCATTATTAATGCCAGATGACTATTATATTATTCCCCTAGGAGCAGGAACAACGGCTAGAACATCGACGATGATGCAATATGATCGTGATAGGCGTCGACGAGGCGGGACGAGGAAGCCTTATTGGTGAACTAATAGTAGCAGCTGTAGCTGTACCCATAGATCTTTTAGAGGATCTGAAGGAGCTCGGAGTAAAAGACAGCAAGCTACTCACTCCAGAACAGAGAGAGGAACTATACAGGACAATTAGTAGAAAACTAGTATTCTCTGTGTCCGCTATTAAGCCGAGGGAAATAGACCATGAGAACATCAATGTATTGACATCTAATGCACTCTACACGAATTTATCAAGAATATTCAAGCGTATTGACCCTGAAAGTGTTGAGAGAATTGTAATCGACAAGTTTGGATCAGTTCCAAAGATAAAGGTGGCGGTGAGGAAGACGGGTTATCGTGGCAAGATAATAGTTGAGGAAAAGGCTGATTTTAAGTATCCAGAGGTCGCTGCTGCAAGTATTATTGCTAAGTATGTAAGGGATTCCAGGATCAGGGTACTTGCCTCTCTTTATGGAGTCCGGGGGAGCGGGTATCCTAGTGATCCTAGGACTGTTGAATGGCTGCAGGAGGTATTGGCAAGGGGAAGTCCACCGCCGGTTATACGGTTTAGCTGGGGCACATTAAAAGGAACTGGATACTATGTTAAGAAGAAGAAATCCCCCAGCAACGTTACTCTTGAGGACTTCCTATAAGGGTGATCCATACTGGTCCATGCCAAGAACATGTATCCGTCATGTTTGCAGGGAAGGAGACCGGTAGCAGAGTCACTTCTTATGCTCCTGGAAAACTATGGTGTTGATACTGTAGGGGCAAGGTTTCCGTTTGAATCAAAGAGGCTTGCTAAGCTAGGTTTTCAGTATCTAGGAGTTGAGATGCTTGTACGCGGGTATAACGTGTATGAAGGATCGTATTTTGGCCGTGTTATCTTCTCGTGTCGAGGTCATTCAATTATAGCGGGAAAAGGAGATAATAGTGCACGTCATATAGTGGCTCCTTCACAATCATCAAGATCTCCTCCATATATCTCGTTCTCGGAGCTCGAGGAGATTGTAGGGTTTCCACCTAGGCCGCTGTTCGTGATTGACATGGGCTTTCTAAAGATACATACCGATGAGGAAAAGACAAGCCTCAAGATTCAGGTTGCTATGGCTCTTACCAAGATCAGAGAATACCTATGGGATAGACACTTGGCTCTAACTAGTATCTCTCAGGGAGTAGAGGAGTGGCTATACGACGTCACTGGGAGAAATAAAATGATTCTCGCGCGAGAGAGGCCAGGTGAACTCCTCTGGTCGATGAAAATGGATAAAGTGATAATTCTTAGACCCGACGCTGACAGGGATCTTTCCCCCACCGAACTCTTAGAGGCTGATGCTTTCGTTATAGGAGGTATAGTGGACAAGATTCCTAGACCGGGTCTAAGCAGGCTACTGGATATGAAGGTGCCCTGGGGTCAGCCTAGGAGGATCTCACTTAGGGGCTCAATCATAGGTGTTCCGGCCCGTATCAATAGGCTGGTGGAGATCCTCCTTAGAGCAAGACTCGACCTTGATGGAGATCTAGAGAAGGCTATAGTTTATACTATGACTAGGAGTGATAAAGTGAACAGGCTATTCTTTGAATTCACTAAGAACCGTGACCTTATTGAAGGAAAAGACGTGTGCGAGATCTATAGTCTATATAGATGGTTGAATCCTACACTTGACGATATAATAGTAGCCCTAAAGAAGGCTAAGATAGATATCAAGCATTCGGAGCCCATAGAATGCGTGTAGCGGTGTGCCGGTTTTGAAAGTTAGAATAATTGCCTCAGACAGTATGGGTGTGCGTAGTCTAGCTACAGTCGTGGAGACCGATGAAGGAGTAGTAGGGATTGATCTAGGAGCATCCTTGGCCCCTAGAAGATACGGGTTGCCTCCACATCCCGTGGAATTGAAACGTCTAGAGGAGTCCCTCGAGCATGCTAGGAAGTGGATTCGCGAATCAGACATTGTCGTGATTACTCATTATCACTATGATCACTATATTCGCGATGAGCCAGAACTCTATAAGGGGAAAATACTGATAGTAAAGGATCCTAAACATAATATTAACCGGAGCCAAGCCATACGGTCATATGTGTTTCTAAAGAAGCTTGGCGTCGAGCAGATAGCTGGAGAAGTATTGATCGGGGATGGTAACCGATTCAAGTTCGGCAAGCTGTCTATTACTGTGTCTAGTCCTGTATGGCATGGTTATCCCGGGAGTAGGGTCGGTAGAGTGTTAATGGTACTTGTTGAGTGTTGTGGAGAGTCAATGATATATACTAGTGATGTACAGGGACCAGCTGACCCTGAGGCTGTCGAAATTCTTTCTAGATGGGGGGAGAAAAGGCCTAGCGTGATTGTTCTGAGTGGGCCTCCGACTTATTTCGCGGGTTTCAAGGTTCCTTTAAAACATGTTGAGGCTGGCGTGAAAGGTATGGAGGAGGTAATTGTAAGGGTTAGGCCAGAGGTTTTGGTCGTGGATCATCATCTATTGCGAGACCGTTACTATTCAGAGAAAATTAGCCATGTTGTCGAGGTCGCAAAGTCTCGGAATGTAAGGCTTCTAACTGGTGCTGAGTACATGGGGAAGCCTCTGAACCAGCTTGAAGCTATGAGGAGGGAACTATGGGAGCGGGAATCAGGGAAAGAAGAGGAAAGGTGAAGATTGTCTTTCTCGAATCCTCTATTGAGCTAGTTCCAGAAGATATACTGGGCGAGCCTGATATTGTGAGATCGGCTCAGAGATATGGTGTGGATCCGAGAGAGATGTTATTGGATAAAAGCCTCCATTACCGGGCCATGTCTCGTTTACCGTTCAAGTGGAAGCGTGGAAGACCAGACATATTGCATGTAGCGTTGCTGACAGTACTTGATTCTCCGCTTGTAGAGGAGGGTGTTCTTGATGTTTACTTCCATACTGTTGAGGACAGGATTTTCCGCGTTATTCCTGAAACTAGAATTCCTAAAAGCTATGAACGGTTTAGAGGGCTAATGGCACAGCTACTTCGTATAGGACATGTACCACCGGGCTCGAATAATCCTCTTATCTACGAGCTAGGAATCAAGATAGAGGATCTCCTAAGTGACGGTTCTGAGAGAATATTACTATGGGAGGATGGTAAACTTGTTAGTGTACATGAACTAGCCTCACTTATAGCAACAAGGCCTGTCTGGATTGGGATTGGTGCTTTCCCGAAGGGTGATTTTTCAAAGAGAATTCTTTCATTGTTCCCTAAAGAGAACAGGTATAGTATTGGTAGGGGAAGACAGTTTACTGCGTGGGGAACTGTCTCTAGGGTTCTTTGTGGAGTCGAACAAAAATATGGGCTTATATAAGCGTGTGCTACCTCTTCCTCCTTCCTGTTCTTCTCGCAGCGATATGACCGACCTTTCTTCCTGGAGGCGTCTCTCTTGCCACTGTTGATGGATGGCTTCTGCGCTGGTGGCTTCCTCCTCCGAATGGGTGGTTGATGGCGTTCATTGCGACTCCTCTTACTCTCGGCCATTTCCTGGCCTTGACCTTCCACTTGTAATAGGCGAATCCTGCCTTCATGAGAGGCTTCTCTGTTCTTCCTGCACCTGCGGGTATTCCTATCGTTACTCTCGCATCATTTGGTATGTCTTTTTCTTTTCCGCTTGGTAGTCTAACACGTGTTTTTCCTGCGCCTCTACCCACGATTAATGCATAGCTGCCTGCCTGTCTCGCTATTTTGCCTCCATCACCTGGTCTTAGCTCGATGTTGAATACCATTGTACCCTCAGGGACTTTTCCTATAGGTAGTATGTTTCCTGGGACGGCTTCTGCTTCTGGGCCTACTTGGATGATTTGTCCTACGTATACGCCCTCGGGGGCTGGTGTCAGGAATTCTTTTCCGTTCTCTAGGACGACTCTTGCTAGGGGAACGTATCTTCCTGGATCATGGACTAGTTCTACTATTCTTCCCCTGAGGGTTTCGCTTGTTAGTGGTGGATACTTGGCTGGGCCTGGGTGTATGTGTTTCTTGCTTCTATAGGTTGGTGTTCCTCTTCCTGCTCTCTGCTGTCTTAGTCGTTTACCCAATTTTCTTACCCCTCTCTCCCTGCAATTGTAGACCTATGGCTGGGTTTTTAATGTATTCCTCGAAGTTAAAGACCTTGACTTTTACAGGTATTCTGTCTTTCCTTTTTACATATGCAACTCCGACAGGCAGGTATTTTAGATCAGGAGCATCTATCCCTAGAGCCCTTATCGATTCTATGTATGTGTTTACGTGGCCCCCGAATACTATGAGTGTGCCTGTGTTCTCTACTATTCTTGGAGGGAAGTCGAGAGGGGACTGTGACGCATATACTATGTAGAGACCCTTGCTCCTTCCCTCACGTATACTCTCTTCAAGATACTTTTCTGCAATGCCCATGTATCGCCAGGCTTCATCGATTACAACGAGTATCTTATGCTTGTTGTTTCCCTGCAGGACGCAGTCCAACACCCTTGCAAGGACTTCTCTCCCGTAGACACCGGCGGTCTCTCCGGATAGAACCGTTACTGTCCTATCACTGCATACCCTGTCTATAGCTTCTAGTGATTCTAGTGATTTGACCTCCTTCATAGTTCTTGATAGTAGTTTTACAAGATCACCTTTAGGGTCAATGACTAAGATAGAGGGCTTCTTGTCTTCTTCAAACCTGTAGTATAGTTGTGTAACTATCCCGGATACGAGCACTGTTTTACCTTTCCCTGTTGGACCCATTACTCCGAGATGGGTTTCGAAGTCGTCTGGCCACAGGAGCCCCTCTAGAACCCTATACTCGGGATGATATCCTAGGATTATGAGATCACTACTAGTCTGTTCTAATTGTATGATTGGAATTGAAGTAGAGTTTGCTGGTCCCAGTTGTGAGACAAGGGATTCAACTATGTCTCCCGATGAGCGGCTGAGCCTTATTCCTGTTTCCACTTCTATCATCGTCTTTAGAGCATTAGCTTTTGACTCGTCTTCGCCTTCCTCAAGCCATACGATAAGTATCGTTGATCCAGAATACGGTATGATTGCCTTAGTCACATCGCTATATAGTTTCTCGAGATACTTGAGTCGTTCTAGATGCCTGACATGATTAGTTGCCTCATACGCTAGGCGTGCCTTCTCTATCTCTTTCTCAAGCTTTTTGAGTAGAACATTCTTCTCTTCTCTAATAAGCGTACCTGCGATAGTAGCGTTCATTCCTGCTAGCCGTATAAGTGCAGATAACCGCATTCCAAGGTATTCGGTATTCTTCGATAGCGGAAGTGGCTCACCGACATAAACTACTGGCTTTAACCTTTTTCCCCTTATAATTATCTCATTGTTAGTTCTCTGATCATGGACTAGTCTAGATACTATGCCTTTTGAACCATATGGCCTCCAATCTGAGAGATTCCTTATCATTAGTACTAATGTTGTGATAGCCATTGCTCCTAGGACAAGGTCTAAGACCCCCATATTTAGTCCCTCGACCGCTAGATGACTCTTATCGGGAACCGTTCCCTACCTCCTATGAGCCTGGCAACTCCATATGCAGTACTTGCGAGTATCAGGATGTAGAGGCTGGGAATGGTGAAGTAGTATAGTAGGAACGCCTCTATAAGATTCAAATCCATGAACGAGCCTATGATCGTGATGAAGCTGGCATAATCGTTAGAGTCCAGGCTGGGTTCATTCAATGATTGGCACTGATATGTTAATGTTATATTATATACTCCCGGACTCTGGGCTATAAACCTCTTAGAGTAACCGTCTAGTCCCTTCCAGCTCCATGATTCCTGATAAGGGCCCTCGAGGCCAGGTGCATTTACTAGCGTAATGCATGTATCCTGCGCTCTTACTTCAATGTATCCGCCTTCACCGAGCTCCACTGTGGCATGAACTATACTATTACCTATTGTACTGTCTATGACTTCTCCGTCCGTATACGCGAGAATTCCCAGTGTGCTATGAATAATATGGGGACTCTTCAGAGTAAGAACCCAGACTCCATTCTCTACATCATAGTCGCCTGGCGAGACTGGATAAGGTATCATATAGAATCTTACAGCCATAAACTCGAAAACATAATAAACATCTATTTTTGATGGTACTGTCACAAATGCTCCCATAGACCTACTCTGAACTGTCCCATTATCAACTATGTAGGTTGCCAGCTCATCGCCGGTTTCATAACTATAGATGTGCAATAGCCCCTTTACCAAGCCCTCATTGCTAGCTGAGTACACTGTTAGGTTAGCAAGAGCGACGCCATTCTCGGTCACTAATCCTATGCCGGGAAAGCTTGGCTGGGGCTGAAGCGTTGATACAAATACCGGTAATGCTTGTAGTCCCCCGTGAAATACTAGGGAGAATGCTATTAGCCATGCCCCACTGTTCCTTGCTAATCGGAAGGGTACCGCATATAGGGCAACGCCGATAACCGCTAGTAACTTACCATACTCTTTTACTAGGTATGCAAGACCAAATATGAATGCTTGAAAATACAGTGCTGATGTTACCAGCTTATCGAAGGGTGCTATTATCGACTTTAGACCTGAGATTATCCCCAGAGGATCGGGAGCCATATATAGTGCGATAATGATCGATTTAAGGGCCGTTAGGACAGAGATAACGGACTCCATCCAGGTATAGAAGAATGTCCAGGATCCGCCAATTAATTGAACAAGCTCATCTAGATAATCGAATATGTAGTAAAGGGATAAAGCAAGTATTGCGGAGACAATAGAATCTGCGATTAGTATCGGGGCCCATCTCTTCAGCCCACTGTAAGGTATTGGCAGAGCGTAGACAAATACTCCTAGATAGAATGTCAGCAGTGCTAAACGATATGCTAATATTAGGAAGTCGATCTGCCCCATTATTCTCCTCCCCAAGAAAATTGTTGAAGACGCTCAGCTGGTGACGATGTTGACTAGATATATTATCAGGTTGAATATTGTTGAACCAATTGCTAACCAGAACGCTGCCCATACAGAGTCCTCTACTAGACTATTACCTGCCCGTTTGAGTCTCGCTATCGGTATGGGCGATCCTCTAAGCGTCCATCCTATGCTCCATGTTAGGAGGAACAGTGCCCATGCTATTGCTGTTATCTGGTTAGTGGTGTCTTGGATCAGCTGGATTACATCTGCTATAGCCATACTTTGTCTCCCGTATAGAATAATCACTAGGATATTTACGGGTGGGGGAGAGCTATGCGGTAATAATAGCGAAGGCACGGACAGATAATATATTAAGAATACTATGACTCTAGAAGGTCATCTAAGTATTTGATTGTTAACATAACTGCTTCTTCTGTGCGAATAGTTCTTGTTCCTTGGAAGGGAACACTGTTTATTATCAAGTCGAAACGATCCCTATCTAGCTCGTCCCAGACATGGCCTTCAGGACCGCCGAACACAACCAGTAGATCTCTTCCATACAAGGATCTCCTAATAGTATCTCTGTCACATGTGCCGAGTCTACTTGTGCCGACTATAGTCATCTTGCCACTATATTTTTCGATAACTTGTTTCAAAGAAGGATAAGCCTCTACCCTGTACCTCCAATAAAAACTCGGCTTCACATGCCGTAAGCAAACTACTCCTTCTTCAACCCTTAGAATCTCTACAGTTATCACCTTGCCAGGCCTGACCCGTTTCCTAAGTATACCATAACCCATTTTACCTAAGTAAACCTGGCAGGAATCCCCCTCGCATTTCTCTACAAGACCATCAATAATCATGCCTGGAACAGGTTCTTCTGGTGCTATATGGCTAGGCGCCTGTATCGGTGGTAGAAGTCCCACGTATCTGAGTTCTGGTAGGAGAGGAAACAGCTTCTTTCTTAGGTGAGGGGGAGTCGAGAGATACTCTAGGATTATTCTGAGAACCCTATAATCTCTTGTAGTAGCTTTGGAGTCCTTGTAGACGATGGCTTTATCTATCCTAAAGATCGAGAGTGTTCTAGCGATGAAACCCGTTTTCAATGTCTTGGATAGAAGCGACTTCTCGACCGAGAGAATAGACGCTGGCAAAGCAAGGAAAAATCTCTTCTCTCTCCTCGGAGGAGGCCAGCGAGAACACTCGCTCACTTGCGCCTACCCTTCTTCTTGTAGCCCTTCTTTGTCTGCTGCTCCTCTTCCGCCTTCTTTCCCTTCTCGTAGAAGAGCGTCGTCCTCTGCCTACCGCCCATAGCTTGTTCACCTTACTAGGTATCCGTATTATTAAGAGATATAAAACATAACGTATCCGTCTAGCACTAATTGGTGGCGTCTAATGGCTTTCCTATACAAGGATAAACTCGAGAATCCAGGACTAGCACTCCGCAAGCTACTCAAAGAGGAGGAAATGATAGTTGCCCCAGGAGTATTCTCGCCCTCTGTGGCTCTTCTCGCCGAGTCCATGGGCTTTAGAGCAGTCTATCTTTCTGGAGCGGCTCTAACCGGGCTACTGGCAATGCCCGACTTAGGAATAATCACTCTCACCGAGCTAGCAACTGCTACAAAGTATATTACGAGGGTTATCAGTATCCCACTCATCGTGGACGCAGACACAGGATTCGGAGAACCCATAAACGTTCAGAGGACCATAAGAGAACTAGAAGATGCGGGAGCCGCCGCTATTCAGATAGAAGACCAGGTCCTGCCCAAGAAGTGTGGCCACCTTAAGGGTAAAACACTCGTCTCGACAGAAGACATGGTCAAGAAAATAATCGCCGCAGTAGATGCCCGTAGGAAAGACACACTCATAATAGCTAGAACAGATGCCCGAGCAATCGAGGGGCTTGAGGGAGCGATTGAGAGAGCCAAAACATATGTAGAGGCTGGAGCCGACATTATATTCCCCGAGGCTCTTCGTAGCCTGGAAGAATTCAAGGAGTTCGTACGGGCACTACCCAATGTACCTATACTCGCTAATATGACCGAGTTTGGTAAGACCCCATATCTAACCGTTGAAGAATTCAAAACCGCTGGCGTGAAGATTGTGATCTTCCCTGTAACAAGCTTCAGGATGGCTATGGGAGCCGTTAGGAAGACCTTCGAGGTGTTAAAGTCTGAGGGAACGCAGAAACCCTTGATAGAAGGTGAAGCCAACGTCAAAATAATGTCCCGGTGGGAATTCTACGATCTAATCGGGTATTATTCCTACGAGGAAATCGATAAATCTATCGCCAGCAGAGCAAGCGAGATTATGGATAGAATAAAGGAAGATAAGAAATAAAACATTACAAGCTTTTAAGCGTCTATTGGGCCCAGACAGGGCTAGGAGGAGAAAGGTACCAGTAAGCATAGATAGGATGCCATGCATACAAGGGGATAAATAATGGGAGCAAGAAAGAAAAGCGCGCCTAGAAGAGGAAGCCTAGGATTCTCACCGAGAAAGAGAGCAAGCAGACTAGTTCCCCGAGTAAAAACCTGGCCAGAAGTTGACCTAGGAGAACCAAAGCTACTCGCATTCCTAGGATACAAGGCAGGAATGACTCATGCATACGTCATAGAGGACAAGCCTGGAAGCCCCCACAAGGGACGCGAAGTATTCACACCAATAACGGTGGTAGAGACACCGCCAGTATACGTGTTAGCTGTGAGAGGATACGCTTACGACCCTAACAGGGGACTATACTCGGCCGGAGAGGCCTGGGTCGAGCCCCCAAAAGAACTAGAACTTGAGAGAAAGATCCCAACCCTTGGAAAATACGACACTGACAAGAAACTTGCTCAGCTAGAAGAAAAACTAGAGAACCTAAGAGAAATAAGAGTCCTCATCTCGACACAGCCCAAACTAGTAGGTGGTTTAAGCAAGAAGAAGCCAGACATACTAGAAGTCAAGATCGGGGGCGTAAACGACCCAGCAAAGATCTTCGAATACGCTAAGAACATCCTTGGAAAAGAAATCAAAGTAAACGATGTATTCTCGCCCGGACAACTAATAGACGTCATCTCGGTCACTA
This sequence comes from Acidilobaceae archaeon, assembly GCA_027043945.1. Taxonomy (GTDB): domain Archaea; phylum Thermoproteota; class Thermoprotei_A; order Sulfolobales; family Acidilobaceae; genus S143-63. The sequence goes on along the minus strand of JALUDS010000003.1, from coordinate 4,321 downwards.
AAGGAAAAGGATTCCAGGGCCCCGTCAAGAGATGGGGCGTAAAAGAGCTACCCAGATGGCACAAGCACAGAAAAGGAAGCAGGAGAATAGGAGCACGGAGCCACGGACGAGGAACCTGGTGGGAGATGCCACAAGCAGGCCAAATGGGCTTCCACCGCAGAACAGAATACAATAAACGTATACTCCTCATAGGCGAGAATGGCAACGAGATAACCCCAGCAGGAGGATTCCTCCACTACGGCGTCGTAAAGAGCCAATACACAGTACTCGCAGGCAGCATCCCGGGAGTCGTAAAGAGACCAATCGTCATGAGATACCCTGTAAGGCCCCCGAGATGGTACCTCGAGCTCGGTGTAGTTGAACCAAAGGTAACCTACATTAGCCTAATGAGTAAGCAGGGCAACTAGCGGTGAGGTGAAAGGAGATGTACTCATACCTTGCACTCTATCTTAGGGACCCTGTATCGGTACCAGTATATAGTTGGCAGGGAGAAGACGCAGGCCAAGTCGTACTACCAGACGTGTTCCGAGTCCCCGTAAGAAAGGACCTCATAAGGAGAGTCTACCTAAGCGAATTCACGGCAAAACTACAGCCTAAAGGAAGAGATCCATTGGCAGGAAAAAGAACAAGTGCAAGAAGTCTAGGAGCCCATCACGGAGTATCAAGAGTGCCACGTATAAGAAACAGTATGAGAGCAGCACTAGTAAATATGACTAGGGGCGGAAGACTAGCACACCCCCCACGCGTAGAAAAGAAAATACACGAAAGAGTAAACAAAAAAGAAAGAATTCTAGGCACAATGAGCGCCCTAGCAGCAACCAGCATGCCCGAATTCGTGCGTGCCAGAGGCCACGTATTCAACACTGAATACCTACCGGTAATAGTAGAAAGCGAAGTAGAAGAAAAAGTAACAACAGTAAAACAAGCACTAGAATTACTCGACAAGCTAGGCCTAGCCCCTGACATAGCCAGAGCAAAGGAGAAGACGAGATGGCGTGCAGGAAAAGGAAAAATGAGAGGAAGAAGATACAAGAAGCCGAAAAGCATTCTATTCATAGTCGAAGACCATAGAAGCCCCTTCGCTAGGGCTGTCAAGGGACTGCCAGGAACCGATATAGCAACTCCTGAGTCGCTAAATGTCCTGGTTCTTGCTCCAGGAGGAGAGCCTGGAAGACTAACACTAATTACAAGCAATGCACTCAAGGCTCTTGGAGAGAAGTATAAGGTGATATAGGATGAACAGGATAATCCTTAGAATCCATATGAGCGAAAAAGCCCTCCGCCTAATCGAAGAAGAAAACACTCTAACCCTAATAGTCGCTAGGACCGCGTCAAAACACGATATCAAAATAGCAGTAGAAAAACTCTACAACGTTAAAGTAGCAAAAGTAAGAACAATGATAACGCCTAAGGGAGAAAAGAAAGCATATGTAAAACTCGCGCCAGAGTACAAGGCAAGCGAGCTAGCAACGCAACTAGGACTCGTCTAAGGAAAAATCATCAAGCACCTTCTTTTCCATTACCAGTACTTCTTTCTTCTACTATCTCTATAACTTTCTCAGCGGCTTGAAGGAATGCCTTCGATGCCTCGCTATCAGGATACTCTATGAAGAAGAGTTTCCCTTTGTCATTGGCTTCTCTAATCTTAGGATCTATGGGTATCCTGCCTAGGAACGGTATATTGTATTCTTCAGCTAGTTCTTCTGCTGCTCCTTTTCCAAATATATAGTGTATGCTCCCATCCGGACACTTGAAATAAGACATGTTCTCTATTACGCCGATAACCTTCTTGTTTAGTCTATTAGCGAACGTTATTGCTTTCTTGACAATGGCCTTGGATACTTCGCTGGGTATGGTTACTAGGATGAACCCTGTTAGATTTGGTATGAGCTGTGCTATTGTTAGTTGTTCGTCTCCTGTTCCTGGGGGGAGATCTATCAGTAGATAGTCTATCTCTCCCCAGTCAGTGTAGGCTAGTAGTTCTCGTATTGCAGTAGTCTTTAACGATCCTCTCCATATGATAGGTGTATCGTCTTCTGGCAGCAATAGGCCTAGGCTAGCCAACTTTATTCCTGGAGGAACCTCAACAGGTATTATTGTTCCATCCGGCTTGGCCGGCATCCCGAACCCGGTTGGGAGGCCTAGCATCTTATGGATCGTGGGGCCATGGATGTCTCCGTCGAGCACGCCTACTCTTTTCCCGTTTAATGCAAGGGCTCCAGCAAGGCTAGCTGTGACAAAGCTCTTGCCTACTCCTCCCTTATTGCTGAGTATTGCTATCTTGTACTTTATCTTGCTCATTCTCTTGACAATTAGCCTTTGTTGCTCCTGGAGTTTTCGCATCCTCTCCGCGACTTGCTTGTACTCTTTGGTGCTAATTCTCCTCACAGACATGGCTTGTACACCACTCATATCCCGGTATTAACCGGATTTCAAGACTGTTAAAAACGACATATATAATACTTGGAAGTCCTCCGACCTAGTCTAATGGGCGGGATGAGGACTTTGCCGAGTCCAGATTTAATCTGTGAAGAGTGGTGACCTCTCCGACCGCCTTCGTTCTCCGGTAACATATACGCTTTCGGCCTCTCAGCTTTCGAGAGATAATGTTTTACTCCTTTCCGTGACACTTACTAGTTAAGGGCCGGTGATGACCTAGGTTTTAAGAGGTGACACCAGGGCCTCATCTCATCGGAAGGAGATGAAATAGCATGATGGTGGATGATCAAGAACCCACGCCTGGAACCGGTCCCTGCCTCGAAGAGCTGGGTCTAGTCAAGAAGGAGGATGCTGTGGCATCATATGCTCTTTTGGAGCCCCAAGAAGACAATATAGTCGATTTACTACTTTACTCCGATGAAGGCCTTGAAGTCTATGTTCAAGTATTTATTGGACTGGACTGTCTGCATGTAATCGCTCTTCACCTTAGAGGATGTGGTCCCAAGTCTGTCGAGACTCTCAAGAAATACTCTGATAAGCCTGAATTCACGAAAATTGTGATGGAAGGAGAATGTATCGATCTAGAAGTACCACCATATCCCCGTATAAGGATAGAGAGAGCACTTAGTCTAGTAAACTTGGAGCCTCCGCTTCCAATTCTAGCCTATAGAAGGGTGGATAAGTTTGTACTCGAGGACTAGAAGCTTAAGATTTCGGGTTAGATCCTGGCTTGATAAAGAGGATTTCCATAGACTACTAGAATTTTCAAGATACTTGGGTAGAATAGAAGGATATAGTGTTTTTGAGCTAGACTTTACTAAGATTAAGGCTCTTGGCTTCACAGAAGATGACATTATAGCAGTGCTTAATGATATTCCGGGCATTGTTATTGATGATGTAAAAGTAATCGAGCAGTATCTCAAGGATAGGAAAAAAGTTATCGTATACTATGGAGAAGATGGCTGGATCCGTATAAGGAGCAAGGTATACTTGAAAGATATATTGTCGGAGCTAAAGGTGTATTTCCCATACGATAGAGAGAAAAAGGAGTATAAGGCTCCTGGACACTTTTATCCTTCTATAGTCCGGAAATTACAGGAAAAAAACCTACATATTGTCGATAAGATCGGGTTACTTGACGACGGTTCTCTACCAAGATCAATATCCTTCAAGGGAACACTAAGGCCTTACCAAGAGAAGGCGCTAGAAGCTTGGAGAAAATCCGGTTACAGAGGGATAATAGCTCTACCAACGGGAGCAGGTAAAACCGTTATAGCAATAGCCGGCCTCGCGGAACTACAGAAGCGTGCGCTCATCGTAGTATATACTAAAGAACACGTCAAGCAATGGATAGATTCTATTAAGAAATTCAGCGATGCCGGAGCACTCGTAGGCGCATACTATGGCGATGAGAAAAAACTTGCTCCTATAACTGTTACAACCTATCAAACCGCATATAGAAAACTAAGACTCTTCGCAACACTCTTTCCCCTAGTGATCTTTGACGAAGCCCATCATCTACCGGCAGAAAAGTTTAAGGCTATCTCTGTCGGTCTCCCCGCACCTTATCGGCTTGGATTATCTGCAACTGTAGAGCGAGAAGACGGAAAACACGTTGAATTATTCCCTCTGCTGGGAGGCATTGTTTATCGAACCACTCCAGGCGAGCTAACAAGACTAGGCTATCTAGCCCCCTACGTCGTTAGACGAGTAAAAGTTGATCTTCTCCCAGGCGAGAAAAAAGAATATGAGATGTACAAGAGACAATTTAGACTCCTTTCCCGAGGTCTCTCTTTCAACGAGTTGTTGGCACGAGCCAAGAAAGGCGATCCAGAAGCTATACAGGCCATACGTATCCATGCAAAAATGAGAGATATAGTAC
>JALUDS010000002.1:0-6709 GCA_027043945.1 Acidilobaceae archaeon | reverse complement strand
TATGCCTTATATAATCGCTCATACGCCTTTGATACTCTATCAGGATTGAAATCATGTTCTTCCACTAGTATCTTTACTATTTGATCCTTGTCGGGCTTTTTCCACTCTATCTTATAGTTGTCTGTTACCTGCGGTTTCAGGAATATCTCGTATACTTCTAAGAGATCTATCTCCTTGTACAAATGCTGAACTGCTTTTAATGCTTTTACAGGGTCCCCAATACTTCTAACGTGCTTAAGTGCGGTCTTTGGCCCATATCCCGGTATTCCGCCGGGATTGTAGTCCGTGCCTAATAGTATACCTATTACTATCAGCTGTTCCCTGGTAATGTTTAGTGTTCTCAGTAACTCTTCTAACTCGATGATCTCCGGCTTAACAACCACATACACGTTTTTTCCAGGAAGCTTTCTCCTCCCCGTTATGGCTAGATTCCTGACAAGCCTCTTCGCCCCAAATAGAAGACTATCATAGTCTTGGCTTCCCGCCGCATACACGTCTCCTTTAGATGACATATACGCTGCTTGGGCTTCTCCCTCTGCAGGTGCTTGGACCCAGGGGATACCCATGGCGTCGAGAAGTCGTTTTGACTCCTCTACCATATCTTTGGTTAGATGCGCGGCTTGTACAGCATACTTCCTTGCTTCTTCTATTCTTCCTTTCCTTACTGCCTCGGCATATTTCTTCTCCGCGGTTTCCTTCCTCTTCATTCTTTCCTGGATCTCCCTTCTCTTCAGCTCTGGTGGCTTCCCATCAAACACGTAGACTGGCTTGATCCCCTCCTCTACAATATTAATAGTCCTATAGAAGAGTCCGCTGAGATGACTAGTGATCCTTCCCTGTCTATCCATTAGGGGTGTACCGTCAGGTTGCCTTATAGCGGTTAGAAACTGGTACAACATGTTATAGGCGTCGAGCGCTATGATTTTGCCCCTTAGCGCCTTCAGTTCTATTTCTTTCCTTACCCTGTCTGGTATGAGTTCCCTGAGATTTACTCCCATGAACCATCCCCGTTATAGAATCCTCTTATCTATGTGTTTCTTTTGACAAGTTTTATTCTGAACTCGTTTCTTGGACCCGATGCCTCGACGGATATCTTGCCTATGGTCTCCAATGTGATAAGTATCTTTACTAGTTCCCGGCGTGAGAGCGATATTCCTTGCTTAGATAAGTCTTCGATTAAATAGACCTCCTCTACCGGGACTTCTCCATTCTTGCTTAGTTTCTCTATCGATTCGCATACAGCGTTTACGATATGCTTGTCCACCCAGATAGGCTCCACCATACTCGCTCAGCCCCTCTAGATCCTATCAGTACATCTAGGAATACTCTTTAGCCGTCTAGAACCCCATTGATCAAAGAAGTATATGTCTAGTTAAAGTATTATTTCTTTGCGAGTATCTTGGACCTATAAAATAATGAGAGGACTAGAACATGATTGTTGGTTGCATCTTTCTTCTCTCTACTTTCATTTGTCTGTAGGTTTCTAGCCATCTCTTGTAGTAGTTCAGCATCTCGTCCGTTACACTGGGCTTTACTTTTCTTAGTGCCTCTTGGAAGTGGTACATCTTTACCTCTTTGACTTCTAGGTCTTCTCGTAGCGCTAGCATTGCTGCTTCTCTTACGAGTGCCGCGAGATCTGCGCCTGTATATCCTTCTGTAAGCCTGGCTATTTCTGAGAGATCAACATCGTCTGAGAGAGGCATCTCCCTCGTGTGAATTCTTAGGATCTCGAGTCTGCCTTCATAGTCTGGCGGTGGTACGTAGATTAGTTTCTCGAGTCTGCCTGGTCTTAGTAGTGCTGGGTCTACCATGTCTGGTCTGTTGGTTGCTGCGATAACTACAACGTTTGACATTTCCGTGATCTGGTCTATCTCTGTGAGTAGCTGGCTAAGTATCCTCTCGCCGACCTTGCTGCCTATGTCTGCGCCCCTAGTTAGGGCTATTGCGTCTATTTCGTCGAAGAAGACTATTGTCGGAGCATATTGTCTTGCTTTTCTGAAGATTTCACGTATTGCTTTTTCGCTTTCTCCTACCCATTTGCTTAGTATTTCTGGTCCTCTGACAGCGATAAAGTTAGCACCACTCTCAGTAGCAGCAGCTTTAGCTAACAAAGTCTTACCAGTACCAGGAGGACCGAATAAGAGTATGCCTCTGGGGGGCTTTACTCCGAGTCTCGCAAATACGTGTGGGTGCTTGAGTGGCCACTCTACGGCTTCCCTTATTTCCTGTTTTATCTGGTCTAACCCTCCTACATCGCTCCACCTTACTTCTGGTATTTCGACCTGGATCTCTCTAAGACCGCTAGGTGTTATTTCTTTGTATGCTTGGAGGAAATCCTCCATCTTCACTACCATCTTCTCGAGGATTTCTACAGGTATCTTCTCTTGTTCTATGTCTATTAGGGGCAGGTATCTTCTAAGCGCATGCATGGCTGCTTCTTTGACAAGCGCTGCTAGGTCTGCGCCAGTATATCCTTTTGTCATCTCAGCGATTTTTTCAAGGTCGACATCATCTGCTAGAGGCATGTGTCTTGTGTGGATTTGCAGTATCTCGAGTCTGCCCTGCTTGTCGGGTAATGTTACTTCGATTTCTCTGTCAAATCTGCCCGGCCTTCTTAGTGCTGGGTCTATAGCATTGGGCCTGTTAGTGGCAGCTATAACTATTACTTGTCCTCTAGACTCTAGGCCGTCTAGAAGGGCCAGCAGTTGTGCTACTACCCTCCTTTCCACTTCGCCTACTACTTCGTCTCTCTTTGGAGCTATTGCGTCTATCTCGTCGATGAATATTATGCTTGGAGCATTCTGTTCGGCTTCTTTGAATATTTCTCTTAGTCTCTGCTCGCTCTCACCATAGAACTTGCTCATTATCTCGGGACCGTTTATCGCTATGAAGTTGGCATCGCTCTCGTTTGCTACTGCTTTTGCAAGCAAGGTCTTACCGGTTCCCGGAGGGCCATAGAGTAGAACTCCCTTCGGAGGCTCGATTCCTAGCCTAGCGAATAGTTCTGGGTGTCTAAGCGGGAGCTCTATGAGTTCTCTGACTTTTACTATTACATCTCTTAGCCCGCCGATGTCTTCATATGTTACCTTTGGGACATTGATCATAGCGACTGGCTTCTCGAGGATCTCTATTATAGTGTTCTCCGTTATTATCACGGGGCCCCTTGGCTTTGTTAGAACTGCTGTTAGATGAATTTCCTGGCTAAGAACCGGTACTATTAGGATGTCTCCTTCGACTAGTGGTGTTCCTCTGAGCTTTTTCTTAACGTAGTTTTTGAATCCTTCGTCAACGGATATTGTGTGGCTTGTGGGGGCTAGCCTAACTTTTTGGGCTGGCTTGACCTTGGCCTTCCTAACGATTACCTTGTCGCCTAAGTTTACATTTGCGTTCTTTCTAAGTATACCATCCATTCTTATAATGCCTCTCCCGTGATCCTCCGGGAGAGCAGGCCAAGCTATAGCGACTGTCTTCCTCTTACCCTCGATCTCTACTATATCGCCAGGCTCTATTCCTAGCTTTTTCATAACAGTTAGGTCAATCCTCACCCTTCTCTTGCCATGGTCTCGTTGTCTTGCCTTTTCTACTCTCAGTATAACTTCGTTCTCGGTTGGTTCCTTGCTGTGTATCATTGTTAGCTACCACCTCCGTCTTTCTCTTTGGTAACCCAAACTCTCTTCTCTCATTTAGGCCTCTTATAGATATGTCATGTACTACCATAATTATAGTTAGAGTATAATCTGTTTGGATCCTTTGAGATGCGAGGAAAAAGCATGAGTTGACGTTATAAGTTTAGTATTGCTATGCTTCGTATAACGTCTGCGGTATCCTCGCACTTATCTGTGGCGGTTTCAAGGCTCTCCAGGGCATTATATAATGCTATACATGATCCTGTTTCTCCTTCCTTGTTACACCATTCGAGTATTTTTTCTTCTACTTCGCTTCTAATGTCGTCGGCTTGTTCCTCTAGTCTCTCTATTTCTCTTGCTAGCTCTACTGAGTGTCTTGGGTTTTTCCTCACGGCTTCAATTCCTTCCTTTATTTTTTCGACTGCTCTAACAGCTAACTCTGCTATCTGCTCCATCCCAGACAGGATTTGTTTAGAGGGCTTCTTACTGCTGGTCTTCGAGAATAGGAGTAGTCTTCTTGATGCAGCCTTCAAATGTGCCGCTATATCGTCTGCCACTAGGACTAGTCGTAGTAGCTCCTCTCTGTCAATTGGATGGAAGACTCCTTCAGAGAGGTCCTTGAGGATTCCTTCCTTGACTTCATCGGCTTTGTTTTCTGCTTTCGATACCTTTTCATAATAATCGACGAGTTCCTCGGTAGTTTTTTCCATAAATGCCTTTACTAGTTCGAGAGAGTGTTTAGCCACGTCATGTATGTGGTCTATGTGGCTTAACTCTAGACGGAGTATTTCTTCCTCTCTCCTACGTCCTATCCATGCCCAGGTACCAGCCATTTAGTTCACCCCTATGGGGGCTTCTACTTCTTTGATAAAAATCAGATAATATGAAGTAAAGTGTATATTAGTGAGGCTAAGCCGGCGGCTACCGGGACAGTCGCGATCCATCCCGCCAAGATTATCAACACGGTCCATTTATCTATGCCCTTTAACCCCTTGCCTTTGGCTATGCCGACTCCTATAACTGACGATACACTGGCATGAGTAGTAGATACTGGCATCGCAAGCCTCGTGAAGAGATATACTATTAATGCATTGCTCAGCTCTGCTGCCGCTCCGCTTACGTAGTCGAGCTTGGTTATCTTAAATCCTACAGTCATTATTACTCTGTATCCCCATATAAGTGCTCCTAATGCTATTCCCAATCCTCCCCATAATGCTAGCAGTCTCATAGTATTATCGTCTGGCATACCTGTTACGCTTGAGACAGCTGTAACGTATACACCGGTTGCGTTTCCAACATCGTTGGCTCCGAATGCATATGCGCTAAACGCTAAATTGAATATAAGTAGGTAGCGGAAGAACTTGTCTGCGTTTCGGTGGGCAAGGAATTTTGTCTCGATGATTTTTAGGGCGTTATATAGGAGTATTGCTAGGATTATTGCTCCTATCGGGCTAGTGATCCAGCTTAGGACGACTTTAACTACTACTCCCCAGTCAATAGACTCATTTACTCCCTCTAAGTATTGTCGAGTAAGACCGACTCCTAGGACGGCGCCAACAGCTGAGTGCGTTGTTGAAACCGGAAGGCCTTTTCTTGTAGCGATCGTCACCCATAATCCTGCTGCGAGGCCTGCAGAGAGCGCCATTACTGGATCCAGGTCTTTTACAACGCCTTTTCCAATAGTCTTGATTACTCTGTATCCTTCGAGGAGGGCCCCCAGAATCGCGAACACGACGAATAGAAGTATTGCCTTACGGAGGCTAAGTGCTCCAGCACCGACCGCCGTATCCGTAGGATTTGCAGCGTCGTTCGCGCCAAGATTCCATGCCATGTAGAAAGCTACTGCAAGGCCCAGCAGTACTGTTAGCTCGTAGCTACCTGGGTCCGGTATCCCCATTCATTAGCCCATGTAAGGGATGCGCTTTTCCCTGGATTATAAACTATAATCGATACTGATGGTCTATATTGCATAATGATAATAGATTATTCTGTAATTGTAAAATCAACATTTCTAAAGTCAGGAAAATTGAATTGTTCGGGGTAATGATGGATAAAGCTAGGGAGAGGGATCTGTTTAGCTTAGTCTATGGACTGTCTCGATTTCTACTTCTTCTACGCCTTCTACTTGTTTTAGGAATTCCTCTAGTTTCTCTGTTCCGCCTTCTGTTTCTTCAGGTATTGCTATTATGATCTTTAGCGCTTTGAGTCCGAAGGCAATTGGCTCTTCTCCGCTCCCCATTATCTGGTAGTCTTCTGGGAGCGCTTTTTTGATTCTTTCAAGTAGTTCTTGGGGCTGTATACTTACATCGTTTGGAAGTACTTTCATTATTACAGCTACTCTTGCCATTTCCCATTCACCTCGTCATGGTCCAATGAAGCCACAGTTGGGGCATTTATACTGTGTGCCCTGAGCACGACACTTGCTGCATCTCCAGATTACTGCTTGTCCACAGTTTGGACAGAGAAATGCTACTGCTTTTTCTCCTGGAGCTATTATCCTACCACAGCTTGTACATATTGGCGGGTTCACGTTGTCATAGACGTCCATTTTCCTTATTTCTATTGTTGACATCCTCTCTTCTCCCCTGCAAACCCTATGAGGCTACGGACTATATATTTACTATCCTCCACGATGCCGGCTACGCTCGACTAATATTATTATCACAGGACAGAAACTATTTATCAGGTGCTGGAAAAGTGGACCTAATAAATCTACTCAAGGAATCATTAAATGAAGAATCCATAACATCGATTAAAGATACCCTGTCCTCAAACATCGTTGAGATAAAAGACAGACTCGATACTTTAGACACCACTAGGGAAAAAATAATCAAACTTACAAGAGAGATAATAAGACGCTCTGGATGGGCTATTGTCGAAGCATTAAAGGGAGACCTTGCCAAGGCAACAGAGCATCTACAAGTATGCGAAGACAAAACAAGAGAACTCCTAGCTCTCGCTGAACCTTATCCAGAACTCCTCCATACGGGGCTCGTCAATAACGCTCTTAGCGAATACGTGGAGGCTAAGCTTTTCATCGAAATAATAATGAATGGTAAACTCCCGGGATACAAGGAACTAAA
>JALUDS010000001.1:0-21935 GCA_027043945.1 Acidilobaceae archaeon | reverse complement strand
CCCCTCTAACTATTCCCCATCAACAATTATACTTGCTATGGGAAAGACCCACGTCCTCATGCTTAATCCTTGTTTTCCCCGAATAGTTTTTTCACGGATAGTATACCTTCGGGGCTACCAACGTATACTGCGGCTAGATAGTTTCTTCTATACTTAACGATCTTGATATAGACCAAGATGTCGGGATTCGAGAGATTTACGGGTAGATCTATGCCGTCGGCAATGACAGTTATACTATCTACTTTGTGCATCATTCTGCCTTCGCTATCGTATAGGTGTCCGTCTAGCTTTATTGCGAAAGAGCCTTCACGCCCTTTAAGGAGTTTGTGTATCACGTCTCTTACATTCTCTACGTTAGGATAAGTTACCTCCATGACTGGAATAACGCGGAGTATGGTAGTATGCTTTGGAAGGCTCCTCTTAAGCCGTTCAACCGCGTCAATGGGGTCCTCAACCTTGGCCAAGAGGAGATTAGGCCTCGACTCAACTATTTCTACGTCGTCTAGAAGCCACCTTAGATGCTTCATGGCTTCCCTCTTCTCATCGTATCCTGGTAGATGAGAGACTATTAGGTTGAATGGCGCATATAGTTCTATGTTTCTTCTACTACTCAATACTCATCCCCGTTTGGTGGTTTGTAGCAAGGGATAATAACAGTAGATGACCGTGTCTAGGAGCATAAGAGAAAATTTATCTCGTTTTTTACTTGATTAAGATCATAATTGATTAATAATAGATTGGTATGTTTAGTTTTTAATTCAGTTACTCAGCGTGATACAGTAGTGGGTGCCGAGGACTTGGAAAACAACCCAGTATACATGAGCAGTCCCGATGATATCAAGAAGGGTGCATCGACAGACATCTACTTTGCAAGGACAAAGAGGATACTAAAAGAAGCGGGGCTAGAAGACCTCAAAGTCAGGATGGAAGCACATGTATATACTATGCCTAGAGGATACGAGTGGGCTGTCCTCGCAGGAGTAGAAGAAGCGCTCAAGATACTAGAAGGGGTCCCAGTAGACGTATACAGTGTCCCTGAAGGAACAATCTTCGGGAGAAAAGAGCCAATATTCGTCATCGAAGGTAGATACATCGACTTCGTAGAGTACGAGACGCCTGTTCTTGGGGTACTTAGGTTCGCGAGCAGTATCGCGACCAAAACCGCGAGGATAAAGAAGCTCGCCGGAGACAAAGCAGTACTATACTTTGGTCTTAGGGCTCTTCATCCAGCAGTTTATCCTGCTGCTGATAGAGCAGCATATATTGGCGGAGCAGATGGGGTCAGTGGAGTACTATCCGAGAAGTACCTCGGCGTGAAGCCAAAAGGCACCATGCCACATGCACTAATTCTCGCATTTGGCGACCAGAAAGCCGCCTGGTACTGGTTCGCGAAACTATACAAAGACGAGACACCTGTCATCGCTCTGGTTGACACATTCTATGATGAACGAGTAGAGAGTCTTATGGCAGCGGAGCTTCTTGGAAAGGATCTAAGTGGTGTTAGACTAGATACTCCGAGTAGTAGAAGAGGAAAGATGAGGGAGATAGTTGAAGAAGTCAGATGGACTCTTGACCTCCACGGCTATACGCACGTTAAGATATATGTCAGTGGCGGCATCGGCGAGAAACAGGTAGTTGAACTGAGAGACATAGTCGATGGATTCGGCGTTGGAACTACGATATCAATGGCTCCCAGTATAGACATAAGTATGGATATCGTCGCGGTGGACAGAGGAAAAGGCTGGGAACCCGTATCAAAGAGAGGAAAGCTACCCGGTGCAAAGACACTGTATAGGTGTCCGCCTGTTAAGAACCTGACAGTGCTATTAGGAAACGAATCTCTATTATGTGAGGATGGAAAGAAACCCGAAGAACTCCTAGTCAAATATATAGATAATGGAAGAATAGTGAAGCCACTACCCAACCTCGAAGAAATACGAACCTACGTATTGGAGCAACTCAAACACGTAGAAGTAGGCGAGATTATATAAGCGTCTCTCCTCCCTTCTACCTAGAAGTATTTACTATCTGCTAAATACTATGCCTCTCACTGTATTTAGTTGAGAGGTGCCAATGATATGAGTGAAGAAGCAAAAATACTTCTCGAAGCCGAGCTCGTCGACCAGGACGGAAACCCGGTGAAAATCTCGGATATCCCATCCGAGATCATAGTAGTATACTTCTATCCACGGGCAATGACCTCTGGATGCACAAGAGAGGGAATAAGATTCAACGAGCTAATAGATGAGTTCAGGAAGTGTAGAGCCGAGGTAGTAGGAGTATCAACTGATCCTCCCTCCAAAAACAAGAAATTCGCTGAGAAATACGGGTTCCAGTTCAGGCTACTCAGTGATGAAGGAGGAAAATTAGCCGAGAAGCTGGGAATCTTGAAGAAGGGGACAAAACAGCCGAGCGCAAAGAGAACTACCTACATCTTGAAGAAGAACGGTGAATTAATAGCTGTTCTCAAAAATGTTAGACCTGCAGAAAAGCACGCTGATGAGGCGTTAAAGATAGTTAAGGAGCTTCAGTCTTGTTGAAATAATTTCTATTATTATCATTTATTTTTATTTAATGATATTGTTTATATTGACCCCATCCACAAAAATTGATACGGTGAATACCATTGCCTATACGGGTTGAACGCCTAGGCAAGGCTTCTCTCATCATCATTGATAGAGAAGAAAAAGGGAACAGTCTAGACTACAAGCATGCAGTGGAACTTGATAGAATTATCCGAGAAGAATGCGAAAATCCTGAAACCGTTGCCATAGTCATAACAGGTAGTGGAGAACGTTTCTTTAGCACCGGCGTAGACCTGGAACCAGTAGCCGAAATAACTAGTATCGACGACTCCATAAAATTAATGGGCGAAGGGCTCGGAGGAGTATGCAAAGCAGTCTCCTCCTGCAAGAAACCAGTAATAGCAGCCGTAAACGGGCACGCCGTAGGAATAGGCTTCGAACTAGTTCTAGCCAGTGACCTAGCATACTCTGTTCGTGGCGCCAAGCTCGGAAGCCCTGCTGTTAAATGGGGAATGGTGCCTCCTGCATCAACGACTCTAGGCCCTCTCTTCCTGGGATACAAGAATGCTGCATACATCGTTCTATCAGGAAGACTCGTGACAGCAGAGGAAGCATTTAGAATGGGTGTCTTAAACGGTGTTGTAGACGATAGGGAAGAACTATTAAACACTATCGAGAAACTGGTTGAGGACATTGCATCCAATAGCCAGTGGGCGGTTGAGAACGCATTGACACTCCTACGATCCTCAAGGCCCCACCCGCTAGTAGAAGCTGGCCTTAGATCGCTTATTACAAGTGCGGCAAGAGAAGAAACAAGGAACCGGGCTAGGAGTTTTATTGAAAAGAAAAAGAAGTAGGATGCCAGGATTAGCTAAGGGTTTTTCACCTCCCAATTGATCCTATATTAATGGTTTAGCTAGTACACTAGGGATCTTGAAGTGCCTGGAGTCGCAGATCTCCCACTGCATGGTGGACGTGTACCTCCATGGATGCTAAGGATAATGAAGAAGCTAGGAGACTCAATTATCCGCTATATAATTGACGAGCGTGGAGTAGACGCAGTTATCGCGATGCTATCTGACCCAGTATGGTTCCAGGCATTCAACAACGTTATAGGAATGGACTGGGATAGTAGCGGAAGTACTACTGTCGTTCTTGGCATCTTAAAAACAATAACCTGGAATGATCCAAGTCTCGGCTTCCTAGTATTGGGAGGAAAAGGATCACGTATGCGCCTTGTACCTGAGGAGGCTGAGAAAGCGGAGAAAATTCTAGGCGTTGACTCAGACAAGATAACCAGGTTTAGCAAGCTAACTGCTAGGATAGACTCCGCTTTCCTACAGGACGGCTACGACCTATATCAACATGCCGTTATCGTCGCTGACAATGGAAAAATCCTGGTCGTGCAACAAGGCATGAATACCTCCACGAAATACGCTCGCAGATACCATATTGACCATCCCTCTCTCATAGAACCTCACAGCGGTGTATCAGGTATACCGAGCAAAGACATAACCCTGAACGCGACAGCGGAGGAGAGCAAGGAGGCGCTTAAAACATACATAGAGATAATCAATAGTGAAGGAAAACGCCTCACAAGAAAGCTAGAAGAAGCGCTCTCCCGTATAAAGAGAAAGCCTACTTTAATCGATTTCCTCGAGGATCAAAGACGTGACGCCGTAAATACCAGTCCTCCACGCTATTATCGGCCGATGAAACTATCCCCACAGCTTAAAAAGTCCCTGGAGAGGCTCGGCGATGTCCCCCTAGTTAACCCAGAAGATCTAGGGCTTGCCCCAGGAGTCGGACCTGCAGTTGTCAGAGCACTTGCTCTTATAGCCGACATAATCTACGGGGTTCCGACAAGTACAAGAGACTCGGTGACGCATCCACCAGACCCCTTTATCTATGCATATGCTATAGGCGGCAAAGACGGCATACCTTACCGGTTCGATCCTAGAACAGCTATCTTCGCGTATCGATACCTGATATCAGCAGTCGAAGAGAGCAAAGTCGACAGGGAACTTAAAAGAAAAACTCTTAGAAGGCTCAGAGCCCGTTTGCACAAGTATCTAGGCAATGATCTTTTCTAGGAGATAATTATAGTATAATGATGGTGTTGGATCCGTGAAGATCCTCCATGTCTCTGATATACACTGTGCAAATGATAAACTTGAAAAATTACTGAACAGAGCAGGTGATTACGATCTCATAGTTGCAACAGGAGACTTTCAATGTGTCGATACTGCCACACTTCTTGTTAGAAAAGCTGTTAACAAGCTGGCGGTCACAGGAAATATTGACGATCCAGCGATCGCCAGAGTCCTACGTGACAATGAAGTGCTTCTCGATGGAAGAATCACTGAGGTTCAAGGAACTATTATTGCTGGTATAGGAGGATTGGATTTCCACAGCTCTCTCGACTCGCTAAAACAGAAACTTGGAAATAGTAGAGTCGATATACTGTTATCGCATCATCCGCCAAAGGGAACCCTTGACAGGGTATTCTTCGGGCTCCACGCCGGAGTACGCGAGCTCAGAGACTTTGTAACTATGCTCCGCCCTAGACTTCATCTTTTTGGACACATACATGAGTCTAGAGGTGTAGAGGAGAAAAACGGTTCATTATTCGTTAACCCAGGACCCTTGAAAAAAGGGTACTATGCCTTGATAGAGTGTAATAATATGGATTACTGCAGTGCTTCCCTTGAAAAGCTATAAGGATGACGACCATAGTAGTAAATGGATATAGAGGTGGTAATAATGCCGGGCAATGTAGCAGAGGTTCTAGAATCAATAGCTAAGAACTCGAGCAAAAAAGGACTTAAGGCGAGTATATCTGATGAGACACTCACGGTTGATCATCCAGAGTACCCCGTGAAGCTGGTAATTTATCGTGAAGGAGAAAAATTTGTTGTCGAGCTAAAAGCGGAAGACGGACTTGAGGAAAATATCGAGGAACTACTCAACGACGAGATCGATCCTCGAGCAGAGCTTGAGGACGCACTCGACCTACTTCTAAGCGCTGCAGACTACGCAGTAAAGAAGCTAGAACTAGCTGGCTTCAAGGTCGTAAGGAAAACTAGGGAAGGAGTCCTAGACGTATACGATGCGCTCGAGTCCTTCCTAGAGTGATTTTCCCCGAATAATCCTAAATCTTATTAATCTTATTTTTAGAAACCTAGGTGTCTTCTTGCTTCTATGACTGCTTGCTGAAGACCGGCCACAGAAGAGAAGACTCTTTTGACTGGTATTCTTAGTGATTCCCTGATCTCTTTTTTGAGATATCTTCTGTCGAGTAGGAAGTAGACTGCTTTATCCGTCGGGCTCCTAGTGGCTCTTCCAAGAGCCTGTTTTACTTTTACTATTGTCGAGAACGTGTATACATAGTATTTTGCTCTTTGGCTTCCGAGCCTCTGTGATAGGATCTCAAGCTGTGTGTTCGTATATGCGTCCGGCTGAGGATACGGGACACCTACTATTATGACTGTAGACAATAGGTTTTCACCTTTTGGCGACACGAATTCTACTCCTTCTACTAGTTTGCCGTTTGCAACAGCGTTTATGAGCAGGTCATCGTATAGTGTTATCTTCTCATGGACTTCTTGGAGACTCGTCTTCTTTGTCTCATTGTACGTTGGTAGATCAGCGGGTAGCTTGCCTGTGATCTTGTCCATTAGTTCATAACTGGGGAATACGGCTAGTTTGATGCCGGGAATATTCCTTGATATTAGGGAGACATATGCGGCTAGCCTCCTGTACATGTGGTCTGATCTCTCCCTGTACCTAGTGGTTACGTCTCTTGCTACCGCTGTGTAAATATTACTCGTGGGAAGGAATCTGCCGTAAGTCAATTCTGCATCTAGGTACACTACTTGTCGTCTTACGCCTAAGAGTTCTCTTACAAAATCGCCTGGTGGTAGAGTACCGCTTGAGAGTATGACGGCCTTGGCCCTATTCAATAGCGGTGATGCTACAACGGATGGGTCTAGAGGAGTCGCAACGTATTGTGTCTCATCGTTTAACTCAATGAATAGAAAGACGTCGTCACGAGCTATCGTTGCTAGCCAAGATACTATCTTGGCGATGCTTGTTTTAGCCTTGGATATTTCTGCCGAGGATAGGATTGCTTCTTCTATCTTTTTCTCCTGTACGTGTTCTGCAGTGTCAATTATGACGTCTATTTCTTCTATTATGTTTCTTAAGGGTTCTTTGTCTAGTCGTGCGACCTTTGTGTATTTGACGTCTTTACCGATCCTGGATAATGACTTGTAGAGGTCCTGTAGTAGATCGACCACGATCTTGGCATCAGGCGCATAGTGTTTTACTTCTACTATTGATGCTTCTATATCCTTTAACTTTATCCTGTGTTCGAGGAGGCTGTGAGCGTTAAATAAAGTATGTGCCTCGTCTACAACTACGACCAGATCCTCATAGGAGTAAGGATCCATGAGGCTCTCGAATATCTCAGGTCTAAACCCGTATGGATAGGTTGCTACTATGAACTGTGAGTCGCTGACCAGCGATCTCAGCGCGAAAAAAGGGCATATTCCTAGTTTTCTTCTAAGCAGGTTAACAATTCTACGCGGAGGAGAATCCTTGAGGGACACTATTATAGGCTTGATATCGCTGGGATTATATCGCTGGAGCTCATTATAATAGGGACAGGCTCCCTTGAGTCTCGCAATTCTACACGCCTGCCAGAAATCCTCTACGCTGGTTTCTCCGTTGTTACTAGTTCCGAAAAGAGGACACATCCTTCTAGCGGAGTATACGAATGTGAACTCCGCCCCAAACCTGTAGAGTTCACGGGCCACAGGATCTATCTCGTTTATTGTCCTGACCAAGTATAGGATTTTCTCTGCTCCGCTTTTCAATAACCCGTAGATAATCGCGGGAGTCTTCCCATATCCTGTTGGAGCCATTAATGCTAGTAACTCTTTCTTTCTCACAGTTTCTTCAACTATCTCTGCTATTTCTTTCTGTCCTTTTCTGAATTCTTGGTAGGGGAATCTTATAGTCATGACTCATCCTTCACTCACATACATGATCTTTCATCTATGGAAACTCTATGCTTCCTGCTTGGATGCCTATGTTTCGTTGGGTGGCCTCAGACAGCCGCCACATTATCATAGCCTCCATATGGAGGCTCCGGGGTCAAGGTGTTCTTCATTGGCCCATATAATTATTCGGTGTTCTAGTCTTGTTATTGGCTTTCCTGGGTTTTAGTCTTGAGTCTCTCCCATAAAGAAGAGCTTTATTTTCCGACGCCTCGGACCATCCATTTCTACTAGTATTATTTGTTGCCATGTTCCAAGATCCAGCCTGCCATCTATTACAGGTAATACCACGCTATACCCTGTTAGTATAGATGATAAGTGGGCGTGGGCGTTGTTATCGATAATATTATGGCGCCAACTTTTCGCTTCATAAGTTAATTCTCTTAGAAACGTTATGATATCGCTCATCAATCCTCTCTCGGCTTCGTTCACGATTAGAGCGGCTGTTGTATGAGGTACGTATACTAGTAGTAGGCCATTAGAAAGCTTCTGGTTCTTAATCCATGATTCGATGATGCTTGTGACGTTCAGGGCTTGGAACCTATCGCTTGTCGCGACCTCGAGGACTCCTCGAATTATACGCATCCTTACCACCAAGTATCATTGTATTGTTAAAGCATGATACATTTTATCGAAGTTTTAGAAAATGATTTTGATCCTCGATAGAACCCTAGAAGGTCTAGGGGCACGGGCTTGCTCAGACCTTATGTTGTTGTGTTCTCGACTGCTACACTTGACGGTCGTATAGCTGATCCAAGCGGATACTCCCGCCTTAGCTGTGATGAAGACTTCGCTCTTCTCCATAGACACCGTGCTATGGCAGACGCCGTTATGGTAGGATCAAATACTGTGCTTGCCGATAATCCGCGGCTGACGCTGAGACTAGCTAAGGGGAGATTCCCTATGCGTATTGTTGTGGATTCTCGCTTGAGAACAGATCCCGATTCGAACGTGTTCAGCGTCCCAGAGAAGTCTATTCTGCTAACTACTATAGATCATTCAGAGGATGAATTATCTAGATACAGGTCTAAGGGAATACTTATAGTACAGGCTGGTTCTGGAAAAGTTGATCTCGCCTCTGGTTTAGAGAAGCTCTATGCTCTTGGTATTAGGAGGCTTCTTGTCGAGGGAGGAGGAGGATTGAACTGTGCTCTGCTCAAGCATAGACTAGTTGACGAAGTTCACGTAACCATAGCTCCAAGGATCTTCGGTGCCGGTATTAGCGTGTTTGAGGGTTCTGGCCTGGGATGCCCTGCTTATCTCGCATATATAGGGCATGATGTCTTGTGCGGTGGCTGGGTAAACCTCAGGTATCGAGTTGTATACGTATAACATTACATCTGAGGATTAGGTCTGGGAACAAGGGTATGTGTTGTATAATGGATTGGTTGTGATAAAAACTTTGGATTATTTTACCAGAGTATTCCCTTGTAGGCCTCCTTGTAGATTGGATGGTTCTTTATTATCTTCCAGTATTTGCTCCTGTTGTATTTCTGGCCTGGAGCGAATAGGTTTACTCCTACTTCTTTCTCGTATGCTTCTATATCTGTCTTGTACTGGTATAGTACATGATCCCTGTACACATCGTTTAGCACGTTGTATGTACAGAATGGGATTATCCTGCCGTCTGGCGACAGATAGTGGATGTTGCATCTCCTTACCCTTGTCACGTCGTAATTGTACTGGTCCATGAAGTGCATCATTCCTAGGAACATTAGGTTGTAGTGGAATTCTCCGAGTACGTCATAGTTCCTCTTAAGGACGATGTTTACAAGTAGTTTCTCTACGTTGAGGCCGTTCGGAAGGTTCTTCTTCTTGATGAACTTCCTGAAGTCTATTATTCCCTTCATTATTAGCATTTTCTTACTCTTTCCTTCCAGTAGGTATAGCCTCTTTTCATCAAGCCACTCTACGAACGCGTTAACATCGAAGAAGTCGGTAATCGGTATGAATCTCTTCGGCGTTCCATCAGCTGCTCTCTCTACATAGATGTATGTTCCTGCACCGCACATTGGGTGGTTCGACATACAGAACTGTGGTATTCCTGTCCATGCCTCAATGAATTTGGCGAATTTAGCCGCTACAGGTATTGGATACCAGGATTCTGGATAGATCTGGTTGTCTGTTTGCTCGGCTATCATGTTTATGGCGTCTGCTATCGTTACTCTCATCTTCTCTCTTTCGTGCTTCTTCAGCTGTCCTGATAGGCTTACCGGCTGGAAGTTTACCGATCTCACGACGTCCATGTGTTTGGCTGCGAACGCGATTATCTTTCCTAGCTCGTGAGTGTTCATGCCCTTGATCACTGTTGGGACGAGGACTACGCTTGTCATTCCTGCCCTTCTGAATACCTCGAGTGTGAATGGTGCCTCCCAATGGTTCTTCCAGTTGGCCTTCGGGGTTACACCGTCGAAGCTCATATAGACAGTGTTTACTCCTGCTTGTCTAAGGCTCTTTGCATATTCTACCGCTTTATTCTCGTCTTCGAAGAATAGCTTAGCGAACTTTATGCCGTTAGTGTTAAGCTGGACATGTCTTACTCCTTCTTCTTTCAGCATTTTTACTATTTCTACTAGGTCGTCTCTCATTGTAGGTTCTCCGCCTGTTATCTGGATCGCCATGGTGACTCCCTGCTTCTTGAGCTGTCGTATCTGGAACCTCAGCATCTCTATGGAGGGCTCGTATACGTATCCTGCTTTCTCAGCGTAGAAGAAACAGTAGAAACATGATAGATCACATCTATTTGTTACTACAAGGTTTGCTAGTGCTGTATGGTTTTCGTGCATTGCACAGAGTCCACACGAGTATGGACATGGGCCTCCTATGCCTACGTATGCGTGGACTTGTGGTACTCCCTTTCCGGTCTCCTCATAGAGCATCATTCTATGGTATATGTTTGAGTCTCCATAGTAGAGCTCCTCTATTTCGCCGTGCTCTGGACAAATCCTCCTCACGTATACCTTGCCGTCCCGCTCGACTATCCTGCCGGGAAGTAGTCTTTGACAATATGGACATAGCGTTGATACCACACGGAGATGCTTCTCTCCCTCCTTCAGTTTAGGTATAGGTCCACCTACGGGTATTCTCCTACCAGCTATCTCGATGAACACGTCTCCGTTCTCTCTTATGATCTTGCTAGGAGGCGGCAGTACTTTGTGTTCTTCTGCGATCTTTATTGCTGGTATCTTCACCGACATAATTATCACCAGCTGTAGCCAGCTCTATTGTCATATTATAGTATCCCTTGGTTATAAAGAATAGTATTTAGATCATATTTAAGGCGGAATGGATAAATTGAGTATGGTGAATAAATATGGATGAGCTTAAAGAAACCGCTGAGAAGCTAGCAGAGCTACTCAGGAAAAAAGGAGAACACATAGAGAGACTTGCAAAAGATCCCGTGCCCGAAGTGACACGCCACGACCTCGACGAAGTACTTGGTAAGAAAGCGAGCTTCCTGTTCTTCACAGCAGACTGGTGTGGGCCCTGTATAAGCTTCCTAGAAACCTTTAGATCAATTGCGCTCGAATACTCTACCCCCGAAGTATTCTTTGGCAGAGTAGACGTAGATAGATCGCCCTCGATCCCAGAGAAATACAATATCGAGAAAATACCTAGCATCGCAGTATTCATAAACGGTAAGCTAATGGACGTCATAATAGGTAGCATGAGTAAGGAAGCCCTTAAGAGGAGGATTGAATCCTATCTAAAAAGATTACAATAATAGAAGGACAAGGCCTACTAGTCTAACTCCAATATTCCTTTATCTTCCAATACTGTTAGAGTCTCTAGATATTTCTCCCAGGTAATATTCTGCCCATAGACGCTCCTAAACCAGATATAGGATCTTGACACTGGCTCCTCTCGCACCGCTACAAATGATAACTCGCCATATATCATATTCGTATCGAGCTTCTGTTCTTCTAAGAACCTTGCAAGCTCCACTGCTTTATCCAGTGACTCCTCTACTATGCTTAGGGGCCCTAGGACGAGCTTCCTAGACGCTTTAAATTTGATCTTTGCATCGGACTCGAGTTTTAGGTCCGTAGGAGGCCGTGTATATGGATTTATCCCGTATCTTAACGGTGCATAGAATCCTGCTAGCTTATAGCCTAGCTCGTCTTCTTCTCTTAGCCTACTGCCCATTATATATCGGACAACTATCTCGGCTCCAGGAGCGCTCCTGGGAGAATAACTGTGTGCCCTCGCAAGAATCGTCGACGATGCGAGTAATGCTGTCTCCCAGAGATTTACCGGGTCTATTTTGTCTGCGTCGTCGGAGTCTGTGTGGTAGTAGGGATCGGGCCACTGATTAATGATTATGCTCTCCCTCTGGTAAGCTAGGAATACGTCATGGTCGCTACCATACATGTAGTATTTTAATCTAGGTTGTCCTCGAAGCGCTGTCTGCGCCTCAATAAAGGTCTCGGCTAAGTTATTTGATGGGGCTGATACAGGAGGATAGTATGCATGTGGGGGTTCTACTCCATTTGACTTGGAGGCTCCAACCATGTCTAGGTTTAGGGCCTCTACTACATGGTTTTTCATCCATCCCTCCATACCCAGTATGGTTCCCGTATACTCTGGAACCAGTACGAGGCGTATAGTTGTTGGAGGCTCATCTATAACGTTTTCCTCCATGGCATTTGCTATGGCGAGGAATGCTTCTATTGCACTAGAGGCTCCGCTTGCATTATCGTTTGCTCCAGGCATAGGATGGCAAAGATGTGCTATCAGTGCTGGACCCGGAGATTCTCTATCTCCGATCCACGCTACTAGTACAGGTAGTTTTCCTGGACCTCCAATATCAGAGTCGAGTTTTAGCTTTACCTCCTTACCTTCGAGGTTTCTAGCAATTCTCCACGGGATTGTAAGGGCAGGAATAGTGTACTTCAACGCTTCTCTATCTGTGAGAAATAGCCCTATATATGGGAACGAGTCGTGGTGCCTTGATTCCATTGTGAGCAGGACAGCGCTGGCTCCATGCTCCGATGCGAGCCTAAAAGCGAGCCGGTGATGTTTCTCTATTAACAGTATTTTCCCTGAAACGTTACTGTAACTGTCTGGATTAAGCGGATCCTGGATTTTTACAACGGGGCCCGTGATCCAGCCATCGCTGGGAGGAGAGTGTGCAGCCGCCATTGTTGGGTGTGATTCAAGCCTGTATTCTTTTGAGCCTATTATTATGCGTGCATCATGCACGTTCCAAGAGACTGGCAGAGGCAACCATTCTGGGCCTTGCCGCCCGGTATACTTGAATAGTTCTGTGTTAATGATCTCGGGTCCTTCTTCTAGAATATATTCTTCGATTGTCTCAGCTACCTCCTCTAGGCCAGGGGAGCCCTGGATCCTGTGGTATAACGTGATCAGTTTCAGTATTCTATAGGCTCTACTTTTACTCACATAGGGTTTTATCTTCTCCAGGAACCTCCAGGGAGATATATTGATGTCTGAAGTCATTTTCCTTTCATCTCCTAGGCTCGTAGTTTTTGTTGCGGGACCTGTTGTTTGGGAGCCTATTGTGTTAATTGCCTCCTAGGTATTATACATGTTATAGGGGTATGATTGCCGAATAGAACCAGTAATGTAGCCTTACTGGCGGGTTATTTGATTAGAGGAGCGTTAATCGAACCACTGGTCGACCCGAAGCCGGGAGCCGTCACTAGGAGATACAGGCACGACGATATGGATATCTATATGTTTATGACTGCCTCTTCTTGTCTTTATCCTTCCTTTATCTTGGTAGCCAGTGATGAATGTAGGGATGGAGTTCTAGGTAGGGGCTTCAAGCTCTATACCTCATGTGTCGAGGATAGTATAGGTTCTCGGAACGTCAATTCGGGAACAGCGTTTCTTCTTCTCGTGTTGATGAAGGGTGCAGTGGTCTCAAGGAGGGTAGAAGACGCAGTATCTTCCGCTAGGTATTATGTAGAGGCTTGTAGCGGGAGTGTTGATGGCTACTATTACTATAAGATGCTCGGGCTTGGAGAAAGGTCTTATATGGGACGCTATTATGGGCCTCTTCCGGATATCCGGGAGCCCAGGAATACTCCGTCTCTTTATAGAATACTCTCGTTGACATCATGGGATCTCGTTCACAGAGAGATCCTAGAAAGCTACAAGATATCAATGCATGTTGCGGAAGAGCTCGATGCTTTAGGTGTTACGGAAGAGTCGCTTCTGAGGATTCTCCTTGATTTGTTGGCGGAGTATGGAGATACCTTGATTGCGAGGAAGTATGGTTGGAGTGCATATTATAGGGCAATGGCTGAGGCTAGGCAGGCGTTGGCCTTGTCAAAGACGATTGGTGTTCGAGAGGCCTTGCTGTGGTTGGACTCTTTGTGGAGGCCTAGGAAGTGGAGTCCTGGAGCGATCCTTGATATATTGGCGTCTGGGATCTCGTTATATTATCTTAGGAAATACTATGAGCTTAATGAATAGTGCTAGTCGAGGGGGCTTAGCCCTGTTCTAAGTATTCGTTTGTAGTATTCGGGTGTTTTCTTGTGCTTTAGTATTTTAACCTTGATATAGTTCTCGCTTGCTTGATCTATTGAGACAATGGTTATTGGTACTCCTAGAAGCGTTATGTGTGAGACAAAGTCTTCGAAGTCCCGCATATTGTAGAAGGTTAATATGAATTCTTCAGCTATAGGCATTCCTCTGAGGAATCGTTTTACGCTTTCAACGGCTGTTACTAGTATTGCTTCTCCCAGCCTCTGTGCTTCTTTCGCGAGTCTTTCCTCGTCCCAGTCGTCTTCGATTGCCTTGAACATTTGTCTTAGTACTCTTGGGTAAATGAATGTGTGTCCTTCGTCGAAGGGATACTTCATTCCCTCTTGGATATCCTTTGTGTTGATATAGCTGGTCGTATACTTGAGCGGGTCTACTCTATAATATGGGTCTTTCATAACTATTCCTTCTCGGCCTACTTCTTCTAGATTTGATACGACTTCTAAGATTCCCTGCCAGTCGTCTTTATGGTATTTACCTAGTAATGGAACGTTTCTGAGCCCGTATTCTTCGACTAGCCTTCTTCTATCTTCTACGCTTAGTGGATCGAGTCCCTTCCGGAAAATGTCGAATACGAAGAATCCCCATTCGGGTGCTTCTGGATAATAGTATCTGGTATATGGGTTCTCTAGGCCTACTACTTCTCCCGCTACTACTGCTTCTTCACCAATAGAATCTATTAGGTTCTCTAGGCTCTTGCCGTGTTCGTGACGCATTCTAGCTGTTGTATAAGGGCATATGTATCCTCCCCGAGTAACAGCGTATATCTCGTCTTTGAATTTTATGACTCTGACATTGTGTCCGTCCATTTTTTCCTCTACTATTACCCAGTCGACGAAGTGTTGTGGTACTGCTTTCGACAATAATAGGACTCGTTTTATATGCGGGTATCCTTCGACAACCCGATATTCTCCTGTTTTCTCGTCTATGAGTATCGCTGTTCCTTCATAATGGTTTCCTAGATCGCGACGTAGTGCTATGTATCTTATGTTCTTGTATCTGAGGATTCTCGTTGATTTAGATTCGAGTAACTTAGTTGCTCTCTCATAGTTTATCCCGAGAGATTCAGCTAGTATTTCTGCCAGGTCTATGCTGGGAGAATTGCTATATGCCTTATACAAGTCCGTGCCCCGGTTCATGATATAAGACTGAGTGGAGGTAAAAAGAAAGTGGTTTTAGAGTTCTGGGAATATTATTTTTGTTTACTTCTTGCAGCGCTCCTCGAGAGGAGCGTATTTTAGGCCGACTGGACCAACGTACTTTTCGCTTGGTCTTATGATCCTGTTGTTGAGTACTTGCTCTATGTAGTGGGAGGTCCATCCCACTATTCTGCCCATTGCGAATATGGGCGTGAACATTGGTATTGGTATCTTTAGCTGGTAGTAGAGGATTGCAGTGTATAGGTCTATGTTTGCTGGTAGGTTCTTTTCTCTCTTCATTACTTCTTCTGCCTTGTGGAGCACCTTTAGCCAGTATTCTCCTTCTGGTAGTTGCTTGATGAATTTGGCTGCCACGTCGGTTCTTGGGTCGTGTACCTTGTAGACTCTGTGTCCGAAGCCCATGATCTTCTCTTTTCTGCTCAGCTTGTCGAGGATGTATTCCTCTATGTATTCTTCTAATGGCTTGCCTGCCTTCTCTGCTTTCTCCTTTGCGTCTAGAAGCATTACTAGTGCTTTCTCGTTTGCTCCACCGTGGAGTGGTCCTTTTAGGGCTCCGATTCCGCCTGCTATGGCGCTGTACATGTCGCTTAGTGTGCTGGCTATGACTCTTACTGTGAATGTCGATGCGTTGAATCCGTGGTCCATGTATAGGACTAGGGTTGATTCGAATGCTCTTGCCTCTAGATCGCTTGGTGTCTTGCCTAGTATCATTCTTAGTACGTCTTTTGCGTGGTCTAGGCTTGGGTCTGGTCTAATGATTGTTCCATTGTGTGCTAGGTGCCATCCAGCCGTGAATATTACTGGGAGCTGTGCTATGAGCTTTAGTGCGTGGTCGTATAGGAAGTCCTCGTCGAACTTCCAGTCGTATGGAGCATTATATTGTCCCAGCAGTGTTACTCCATAGCTTCCATAGTACATTGGGTGTGCGAGTCTTGCGTGTTTTAGTGCATCGAATATTTTCTCAGGTACTTGTCCTCTGTAAGTGTCTATTTTCTTTTTGATCTCTTTGAGCTCGTCCTCGCATGGAAGAGTTCCTTTTAGTATTAGGTGGGCTGCCTCGTAGAAGCTTGCGTGCTCTCCTATGTCGTCGATTGTGTAGCCCCTGTAGATTGTTGCTGTTCCTTGGGGGTCTACTCCGCTTATTCTTGTTACGTCTGGGACGACGCCTGCGAGGCCCTTAGGAGCAATTATGAGTCCGTTCTCTATCTTGCACTCAGGCTGTTTTGACATTTTTTCTCCCTCAGGAGATTCTTCGTGTATAATATTATGGGGATGTATGTAGGATAAGCATTTTCATATATAGAAATATTATATAGTCTCTCCAAGCTACCTTTTAAACTCACAAATATAGTAGTTACCCAATAGGATCTTGGAAATGCGTTGCAGTATACTCTGTAGACTGCTTCCTGTGATAAAGCAAACTTCCTATGCAATAATGGGTAACGATCCCGCACATGGCTGGCCTCACATCGAGCGATTAGAGTCGCTTATAGTTGAATTAATAGAGAATGAAGGAGTAGACGAGATGGTAGATAGATGCCTGCTCTATACCGGTCTCTATCTACACGATGTGGGCCGAAGCATGCCTGGAGACGAGAATCATGCGCTTAAATCAGCTAGCTATGCCAAGTCTCTTCTCGAGACGCTGGGCGTTCCCGAGTCCTGTATCGAGGACGTGGTTCATGTTATAAAGGCGCATAGCTTCAGCCTTGGTATACGAGCGGAGACCTTAGAGGCCATGATACTTAGTGATGCCGATAAGTTAGACGCGTTGGGTGCAGTAGGTATAGCTAGGGTTTTCCATACGGGTTGTACTATGAAGAGAGGCTTTGAGAAGAGTATAGAGCACTTCTATGAGAAAATTATTCATCTCCCCGAGTTACTGTACCTGTCATCAGCGAAGGAAGTGGCGAGGGAGAGAATCAAAATAATAGAAGCTTTCCTCGAGGAATGGAAAAGAGAGCTGGGCTCATACTAGATTAGCTATATAGGTGTTTATTTTTTCGAATGCTCCGCTGAACTCTAGTACGCTCTTTTTCATGAGCACCTTAATATCGTTCCATGATAAGCCTCTCGACTTCAAGTAGAAGATCCTCTCCTTATCTATGCTGGTGACAGAGGCGCTATGCGATGCTTCTCTTACGTTTCCAGTGAATATCTCGAGCATTGGAATAGAGTATCCTTTAGCGGTATTGTCTAGTGTAATAGTATGTACTTCGACCTTTGTTGAGCTGTTCTTTGCAGTTTCATATACTCGGGCGGTGCCTCTCATTGCGAGTTGTGATCCTGTGAATACAAGTCCCCTGCTTTCTACTAGACTCTCTGTTTCTGGAGCGATATGGAGTACGTCGAGAATGATATCGCCTTTCCCCGAGTTTTCTGCAACATAACCTATTCTCGCGTCTACCTTGGCTTTGTCCTCGGCTAGGATTATATCTGTCCTCGATCGAGTCATTTTCCCGGCTTGACCGGAATATCTTAACGATAGTTCCGCGTTTCTTGATAATACTGCTATGGTATAGCTATAGACTGGTTGTTTCCTATGTATGGATAGCTCGTATAGGTTTAGTTTTGCATTCTCGCTGACTTGGATTTCTTTATAGATTGTTTTTATGCCGTCTTCTATGCCTGTATCGACGATATAGAGGTCTGATTCCCCGTTTTCCGCCTTGATCTTGAGATTGTATCCTGTGTATCCGTTTCCTCCAGGTATTAGGACGAGGTATTTTCCTCCTTGCATCACTATTTCGATTGATTCTCCTTGTGTCCGTTCCTGATGTATGTGGAAGAGTGCTTCGGAGCTGTATCTTGTTCCCATAGGCTCATGTATAGATGACTCCATGATACAGGTCTTCGGGCCTTTGAGAACTGTTTTCCGTGCTGTGTCCACTATACAGTTTAGATCGGGTGTGTCTTTGATCTTGATTAAATCGTACATCGTTGCTTTCTGTGTATCTAGTTTTTTCTCGAACTGTTTCCAGTCGGTATAGTACTTTACTGTTGGCGAATCCTTTATGGCTTGATAGAGTATTGTTCCTCCCGCATCTCCATTTATCTTCATTGCTTCCTCACCCTACTCCGCCTAGTTCTTTGAATTCTAGCTGGACAACTCTGCGCAGGACGTTGACCATCTCGAATGGTAGGTCTACTAGAACTTGCTCTAGGTATCCGAGGACTATGAGGCTTTTTGCTTCGTTCTCGCTGAATCCTCTGCTTGTCAAGTAGAATAGTTGTTCTTCGCTTAGTCTCCCTGTAGTGGCCTCGTGAGTGATACTAGCCATTGGCTCCTCCAACTGATTGTGTGGATATGTGTGGGCTGCGCTCTTCTCGTCTAGTATGAGGCTATCACATTCGACGTGGGCCGCGCTTTCTATTGCTCCTTTGTTTATTTTGACTAGGCCCCTGTAGATGTTTACACCGCCGTCTACGCTTATGCTCTTGTTCACTATCTTGCTCTTTGTGTATGGGGCCGCGTGTATCATCTTGCTGCCTGTGTCTTTTAGCACTGGTCCTTTGCTTACTGAGACTACGTAACTGTTGCTGGTGCTGTTCTTTCCTTTTAGTATTGTCGAGGGATATGTTACGGTTATCTTACTTCCTATGCTGCCCTCAAACCAGTCTACTCGTGCTCCTGACTCGGCTATGGCCCTCTTGTTGTTGTAGTTTACGACGTTTCTGCTCCAGTTTTGTAGTGTCGTGAATCTTACCGTGCTGTTCTTGTGGGCGTATATTTCTACCATTCCGTCGTGGAAGCTGTAGCCTACGAATCTCGGCGCGCTACATCCTTCTATGAAGTTGATGAAACTTCCTTCGTCCGCGATAAGTAATGTGTGTTCGAATTGTCCTTCCATAGCGTTTCCTATAAGGAAGAATCCTTCGATTGGCTCTAGTAGTTTAACGTTTTTGGGGACATAGAGGAATACTCCTCCGCTCCAAAGGGCCCCGTGTAGTGCCGCAAACTTATGATCGCTGGGAGGGAATACTCTCATGAAGTATTCTTTGACGATGGGTAGGTCTTTTTGGACTGCTTCGTCCATTGACATGAGGATTATTCCTTTTTCTTTTAGTATCTTTTTTGCGTGGCTATAGACGTTCTCGGAGTCGACGACTGTTTGTAGGCCGGCTAGCATTTTTGCCTCTTCTTCTGGTAGACCCAGCTTTTCGTAGAAGTCCCTGATTTCTCTTGGGAGATCCTCCCATCTTTCAACCTTTGGAATATCTGGTTTAACGTAGAGTGATAATGCCTCTAGGTCTATTTCCTCTATACCTGGGAGCCATTTAGGCATCGGTAGTTTATTGAACCATTCTAGGCTCCTTAGCCTTAGTCTTCTCATCCAGTCCGGCTCCTTCTTTATCCGGCTTATCTCTTCTATGAGGCTGCGGCTGATTTTCCCCTTCAGCTCGGTCTCTACTCTGTAGGGCGAAGCTGTGATTATGTCTCTGTTCTTGTCGAGTTCTTTGAATAGTTTGTCGCTGATTTTTACTGCTCCACTCATAATATTTCACCTCGATGATATAGTGGTTTCTACTTGTTGAGAGAAGCCATCAGGCCTTCGTAGCCCTGGCTATCTATGATCTCTGCAAGCGATTCGTCTCCCGAAGCTACTATTCTGCCCTGGTATATCACGCTTATTTTGTCTGGTTTAACGTACTTTAGGAGCCTTGTATAGTGTGTTATGAGTAGTATTCCTTTCCCCTGGTCTCTTAGCTCTTTTATTATCTCTGCTATTCTCTTGACGCCGTCTATGTCCAGTCCGCTGTCCGGCTCGTCTAGGATCACTATTTTCGGGTCTACGAGTAGTGCTTGTGCCATCTCGCTCCTCTTTTTTTCTCCACCGCTGAATCCCTTGTTTACTTCTCGTCCTAGGACTTCTCGGGGTAGACCTACTTTCTCTACGACTTCATATATTCTCTTGAGTGTTTTCGGCGAGGATAGTTTGAACAAGTCTATTTCGCCTAGTCTCTTATTAATTAGTGCTATGAGGAAGCTACTGAATCGTAGTCCTGGAACGGCTGGTGGTTCTTGTAATCCGATGAATATGCCTCGTAGGGCTCGTTCTTCTGTTGGTAGCTCTGTTATGTCTTCTCCGTCTAGGTATATTTTTCCGTCTATTATCTCATATCCTTCTCTGCCCATTATGGCGTATGCAAGCGTAGATTTTCCGCTTCCATTAGGACCCATTAAAGCGTGGATTGTCCCGGGTTCTATTGTTAGGTTGACATTTTTGATGATTTCCTTGTCTTCAACTTTTACTTTCAGATTCTCCATGCTTAGTCCTTTCAACTCGATGCACCCGCTTTAACACTGTTAAACAGGTTTTTTATAGCCATCCTATTTACACCAGTCACTACTCGACAAATAATAATTACCACTAGAAACAACATCCCACGAATAAAGATACATTCTCCGAGAGAATAAACTCTTAGAATCCTAGCATGCTACATTAATAGAACCTGTATCCTGTTGGAGGAACCCTGCAGTCTCTTTCCTCTATGATCTTGACTCTGGGACAGGATGCCTGGTTCTCAGGTATTTTCCCCTCAGTGATTATAATTGACCAGGCTTCGAGCAGATCCTTGTCGCTAATCATCCTAGGTTCTCCGATATTACCTACGGCGTTAATTCCCAGAGGGGTATTGATATGTTGCCTGGCTATTGGTAAGACTCCCCTTGATGATTTAAAGAACAATATTGCGCCTCCATATAATATTGTGAATAGAACTACTCTTGTCTCATCATCGTACTCATCTAGACTGCTCTCTCCATTAAGTAACTTGTAGACTATTACTTCTATATCTCTTAGTTTATCATGCATGCATCCTTTAATCTTAGATTGACATTCTACTGGGAATGCTATTTTGTAGTGCTCGGACTCAAGATATATGATTACTGGATCTATCTCGAGGTTCATTTCTCCACCCGTCTACCATTGCCAGGTGTTTAGATATATCCCATGTTCTCGTAATCGCTTCTCTTCTGTACCTGTTTGAAAGGACCAAATCTACTTGATAGACCTATTACCAGCATTGAGAACATGTTCACTAGTTTCCTTACAGAGTCGAGGAATTCCTGCCTCTCTAAGGACTCGTGATATA
Source organism: Acidilobaceae archaeon (assembly GCA_027043945.1). GTDB lineage: Archaea > Thermoproteota > Thermoprotei_A > Sulfolobales > Acidilobaceae > S143-63. The sequence continues at coordinate 584 of JALUDS010000001.1, read as the reverse complement.
TTAGCTTGGTGAATACAAAGCTCTCGGGCTCTAGGTATGATGGCTGTGCTAATATGAGGCATTCTGGACACATCCTTTGCAAATCGGATAGTAAGCTGTAAATTATTTCGGCTCTTTCCTGGACTTTCAGGTTTTTTAGTCCACGTTTATGGTGATCGCTTATCATGACTCCGAGTGTTACGACTATTCGATCTTTCTTTGTTTTGGGTTGTTGGATAATTATGTTAGCTCTTAAAGGGACCTTGCTGGTGGCTCTTATTATCCATTCTATAGGTGCGTTCGGAGGCGGCGCGTCTATTTTTACTTCGTAGTCTTCATCGGCTAGCCATCCGAGGATTTTATCTCTAAGCTCCAACTGTTCTTTCACCACTCTCACTATATGCCTAGAGCATCTACGCTAATAATATCGGTTACTCTCTATTCGTAGAACTCTATGAGAGTATACTGTAGCGTTATTATCTCGTATATCAACAATATTACTCCATGGGTGTGTACATTATGAGTCATGTTAGATCGGTTCCTTTGAAGAGCATACATGAGGAGCTAGGAGCGTCTTTTGGAGAATTCGCGGGTTGGGAAGTTCC